>RFHZ01000128.1 GCA_003696125.1 Nitrospinota bacterium | reverse complement strand
GGTAGGGGGTCTCGGAGAGGATCTCCACCCGGGTGAAGCCGGCCTGGCGAATCTTGGCCAGGTAGAGATCGCCATCGATCGCCCCCCCGATACAACTGGTCCATGCCTCCAGGTTACGCATCTCGGGGGGGAGTTCCCCGCGAAGGACCAGGTCAGAGATCATCAACCGTCCCCCCGGTTTCAGGACGCGGAAGGCTTCCCGGAAAACGGCATCCTTGTCGGGAGAGAGGTTGATCACGCAGTTGCTGATGATCACGTCGATGCTCTGATCCGGGATGGGCATCGCCTCCATCTCTCCCTGCCGGAACTCCACATTGGTGATGCCGAGCTTCTGCTGGTTTGCCCGCGCCTTTTCCAGCATGGCCGGGGTCATGTCCAGTCCGATCACCTTTCCCTTCTCTCCCACCTTCTTGGCGGCCAGAAAGCAATCGAGCCCGGCCCCGGATCCGAGATCGAGCACCACCTCTCCCTCCTGCAGGGTATCGATGGCCAGGGGATTGCCGCAGCCGGCAAACGACTCCACCACCGAGGAGGGGAGGTTCTCTCCCAGGAGCGAGAGATCGTACCCGTATTCCCTGACCCGGCTGGATCGCCGTTGGGACTCCTCCCCGCAGCAGGAGCCGCTGAGCAGGGCCACCTGGGTATAGCGCTCCTTTACCGCTGCTTTGATGGTCTCCGGATTTTCGAGCACTTTGGGATCTGGTTGTCGAGGGGAGTTACAACATCCGCTCATGAGTGGTTCCTCCTTGTACTGGCTAGGGCAAAAAAGGTTTTTATGGCGTCCACGGTGTCCGTATTGATCAGGTAGTAGACGTTTTGTCCGACCTTACGTCGCACCAGGAGCCCGGCCTGGGCCAGCTCTTTCAGATGGTGGGAGACGGTGGCCTGGCTGATCCGCAGGTGGGCCACGATGTCGTTCACGGTAAGCGCGTTGTCGGCCAGAGGCGTGGGAAAGGCCTCTTCTTCTGGTTCGATCAGGCAGCAGGCATCGCGCAGTAAGGTGAAGATGGCCAGCCGGTGTTCGTTGGCCAGGGCTTTAAAGACTTGCACCAGATCGGGCATCGGCTCTTCCCCAAAAAATCGAAATATTTCTATGTTTCGATGTAAGATACCATACCCTGGCCTCCCTGTCAAGAGGCTTGACATCCTGGCTCACCGTCTGTTATCCTAAACCACAACGAGGCAGAATCGGGATGGCGTCTGGCAGAAGCAGTAGACCCGAGGAGATAGCGGGATTCCCGATCTCATTCCCCCCCTGCGGCATGATCCAAGGACAAGATGGAGATCTACAACCTGGTGAGTTTTGTGGGTATCTGGGGCTTGCTCCTCCTGGCGTGGGCCTTCTCCACCAATAGAACGGTGATCAACTGGCGCGTCATCGGCTGGGGACTCCTCCTGCAGGCAGGCTTTGCCCTCTTTATCTTCGTCGTACCGGCCGGGGCCTCTTTCGGCCTGCTGATCAACTCCCTGGTGGTCAAGGTACTGGAAAGCGCAACCGCCGGCTCCCAGTTCCTCTTCGGCCGGCTGGCCCTGCCCCCGGGCACCACCAACACCCAGGGGGAAACCTCCCTCGGTTTTTTCCTCGCCTTCCAGGCCCTGCCGACCGTGGTCTTCTTTGCCGCCCTCATGCAGGCCCTGTACTACCTCCGTATCATGCCCTGGATCATCCGTGCCTTTGCCTCGGTGTTTACCCGCTTTCTCCGTATCAGCGGTGCCGAATCGCTCTGCGCCGCCAGCAACATCTTTGTCGGGATCGAGGCGGCCTTAACCATTCGGCCCTACCTCCCTACCCTGACCCGTTCCGAACTCTGTACCATCCTGACCGCCGGGATGGCCACCATCGCCTCCAGCGTCATGGCCCTCTACGTCTTCATCCTGCAACCGCAATTCCCGCTTATCGCCGGCCATCTGGTCTCCGCCTCCCTCCTCTCTGCACCGGCTGCCATCATCATGGCCAAACTCCTGGTCCCGGAAACAGAAACACCGGTGACCCTGGGTGTAAACATCACTCCCTGCTACGAAAGAGAAGGGAGCCTCACCGAGGCGATCATCCAGGGAGCCAACGCCGGCCTGCGCCTGGTCGCCGGCATCGTCGCCCTGCTCCTCGCCTTCCTGGGCCTGATCGCCCTGCTGGATCTCCTCATCGGAGTGCCCGGCACCTGGATCAACCAGATGCTGGGTGTGGAAATCGACTGGTCCCTGCGTGGCCTCCTCGGTTACCTCTTCTATCCCCTGACCCTCCTGGTCGGTGTGCCCCCGGCCGATGCGCTGGAGATCGCCCGCATCATCGGGGAAAGGGCGGTAGCTACCGAGGTCCAGGGGTACCAGGATCTGAGCAGGCTGCTCGCGGCCGGCCTCCTCCAGCATCCCCGCTCTGCCGTCATCGGTGTCTATGCCTTAACCGGCTTTGCTCATGTCGCCTCTCTGGCCATCTTTGTGGGAGGAATCGCCGCGCTTGCCCCGAGCCGCACAAAAGATCTGGCCGCCCTGGGTCCCCGTGCCCTGCTGGCAGCAACCCTGGCCTGTCTTTTGACCGCGGCCGTGGCCGGAACCTTTTTTCAGAACACCTCCCTCCTCTTCCCCTGACCGGAGAAAGGAGGGGCATGGAGATCTCTAGAAGAGTTTTTTCTTGACTCTGCAGAGGAAAATAGGGTATAAAAAGTCATTTTGAAGTAGCATTCTTTATCCCCCATTTCTCCATGGTGGTGTTAAGACCAGAAATATTCTTAAACGCTATTATTTCATAAAGAGTATACCGATGGGAACTCCTACATTCAGTATCGCACAATGCTTCCGTCAGAAAGGGATCCTGATCACCGGGGTCACCGGATTCCTGGGCAAGCCGCTTCTGGCGAAAATCCTGAAAGATCTCCCCGAGGTGAAGCGGATCTATCTCCTGATCCGCCCCAAGGAACTGGCCAACGGTGAGCTGCTCTCGGCACAGGAACGCTTTGAGAAAGAGATCCTGGCCTCGGATGTCTTTGCCTCCCTGCGGGAAGAATATGGTCCCGCCTTTGACCACTTTGTGCGCAGCAAGGTGGTGGCCATCAACGGGGATATCACCCATCCCGAGCTGGGGATGTCGCTGGAGCAGTACTCGACCCTGGTCCGGGAAGTGGACATCATCATCAACTCTGCGGCGGTGGTCAAGTTCGATGCCCCTCTCGACGAGGCGGTACAGCAGAATACCCTGGCTCCCCAAAACCTGGTCCGCTTTGCCAACGCCTGCGGGCATGCCGTCTACCTCCACGTCTCTACCGCCTATGTTAACAGCCATCGCAGCGGAAAGATCGTGGAAACCCTCTATCCTCCCTCCACCCTGCAGCGGGATGGGGAGGAGAGCGCTCCTCTCGCTTCCTTTGACCTCAAAGGAGAGATCCAGGATATCCTGGACCGGTGCCGCCGCATTGAGCTGGCCTCACAGCGGATGGAGAAGCACTTCCGCCGGCAGGCGCAACGACAACACCCACAACGCCAGGAAGCCCGGCTAAAGGCCCAGGTAGAGGCACTGCGGAAACGCTGGGTACGCCAGCAACTGGTGGAAGAGGGGATGCGCTGGGCCAAATCGCGGGGATGGAACGATACCTATACCTTCACCAAGGCGCTTGGCGAACATCTGATCGCCGCAACGCGGGGAGACCTGCCGGTGGTGATCCTTCGCCCTTCCATCATCGAGAGTAGCCTGCTGGAACCCTATCCTGGCTGGCTGGATGGGTTCCGGATGGCCGATCCCATCATCATCGCCTTTGGTAAGGGTCGCCTGAAGAACTTCCCGCTTAACCCTGAGGCCACCCTCGATTTGATTCCGGTCGATTTCGTGGTCAACGCCATCCTGGCCGCCATCGCCCGTGCCTCCCAGACCGGAGGCCTCTCCATCTATCATGTGGCTACCGGGGCGCAGAATCCTTTAACCAACCGGACGATCTTCGATTACAGCTACGAGTATTTCTCCCAGCATCCGATGCTCGATAAGCAGGGGAACCCGATCCGGGTCGCCCGCTGGAGCTTCCCGGGTCCCCGTCGCTTCTACTGGACCCATTACGGCAAAACCCGTCTCCTCCTTCTACTCAGTACCATCAGCGAACATGGACTCCCCTTCCGCTGGGCTGCTCCCTGGCGCTACCGGCTGGCCACCCTTTCCGCCGCGGCCGAGCGCCTCCTCTACTACGCCAAAATCTACGGTCCCTATATCACGCAGAACTGCTGCTTTGATACCACCCAGACGCAGGAGTTGCTGGAGTCCCTGGGTCCGGAGGATCGGCAGCGCTTTAACTTCGATGTCCTCCAGATCGACTGGAAACGGTACATCCAGGAGGTGCACATCCCTGGGGTAAAACGACACATCCTCAAGCTCGATAGCAGCCCGCTGGCCTCGCTGGAGGAGGCAGAGATCGAATCGGCAGAGGAAGAGCAGGTGCCTCTCCTTCCCCCTGCCACCATCAACGAACTCTTCGAGCGTACCGCCGTAGCGGTACCGCACAAGATCGCCTTCCAGATCAAACGGAACGGGCAGTGGGTCCGCTACTCCTACCGCGAAGCGCAGAACCTGATCCGGCGCATGATAGCCCAGTTCCTGCACCGCGGGTACCGGCGGGGAGACCGGGTGCTCCTCTATGCAGAAAACCAGCCGGAGTGGGGCATCGCCTACCTGGCCGCGATGTCGATGGGGCTCACCGTTCTCCCCATCGACTGGCAAACACCGGAAGCAGAGGTCTGGAACCTGGCCCGCTTTGCCCAGGCCCGTGCTATCCTGACCTCTGCCTTCTGCCATACCCGTTTCTCTGCCGAAGCCCTGCAGCGCAATCGAGAGGCGGAATTCTCCCTCGATCTGCTCAACATCAACCAGGAGTGCACCCCCTTTGAGGAGAGGCCCCCCCAGGAGGAGCGCGGGGAGATTACCCCTCCCACGCCGGAATCGATCGCTTCCATCATCTTCACCGCCGGAACCAGCGTCGATCCCCAGGGGGTCATGCTCTCGCATAAGAACTTCCTGGCCAACGTGCAGGCCATCTCAGCCGTCTTCCATCCCCAGCCTACCGACCACTTCCTCTCCGTCCTCCCCCTCCACCACGCCCTGGAGTTTACCTGCGGGTTCCTCATCCCCCTCTCCGTAGGGGCTACCATCACCTATGCCCATACCCTCCGCTCCCGCCATCTCTTTAAGACGATGCAGGAAACCAGACCCACGGTCATCCTGGGCATGCCTCGCTTCTATCGACTCCTCTACGATTGCCTCCAGCGTCACCTCGACTGGAACCAGCTCTCAGAGGCATCGGTGGCCCGGGCCCGTAAGCTGTTTGGCGGAAAGATCCGCTTCCTGATCAGCGGAGGCGCCGCCCTCGATCCAGAGCTTTACGAAGCCTTCCAGCAGATCCACCTGCCCATCTACGAGGGGTACGGCCTGACCGAGGCCGGGCCGGTGGTCACCGTGAATCCTCCGGGGAGGAGCAAGAAAGGATCGGTGGGACTCCCCCTGCCCGGGGTCGAACTCCGCATCGACAAACCGGATGCCCGGGGGAGAGGAGAGATCGTGGTGTGCAGTCCCGGCATCATGAGCGGGTACTTCCACAATCCCAAAGCAACGGCCAGGGTATTAAAAGACGGCTGGCTGTATACCGGCGACCTCGGGTACCAGGACGCCGAGGGCTACCTCTATATTACCGGGCGCCAGAAAGAGGTGATCGTCTCTGAAGCGGGAAAGAACATCTATCCAGAAGAGCTGGAGGCGATCTACAAGCAGGTGCCGGGCGTGGCCGAAATCTGTGTCCTCGGCCTGCACCCCCCCGGGGCCTCAGGCGAAGAGGTTCATGCGGTCATCGTCCCCACTCCCGCCTTCCGGCAACGGTATCCCAAGACGTTCCAGCGCCGCATTCAGCAGGGGATCAAACGGGTTGCCGGACCTCTGCCGACTTACAAGCACCTCCAGAAGGTCCATTTCTGGGAAGGCGAGCTCCCCAAGACCGCCACCCTTACCCC
>RFHZ01000127.1 GCA_003696125.1 Nitrospinota bacterium | reverse complement strand
CGTTAACCCTCGGGGCGAGGCTCTGCCTGTACGACGGGAATCCCGGCTATCCAGATACCCCGGCCCTCTGGCGGGTTGCCGATCGACTCGGTGTTACCCATCTCGGGACCAGTGGCCGGTACATCGAGAGCTGCATGAAGAGCCAGCCTCCGGTCAAACCGGGCAGCCTCGGGACCATGGCGAATCTGCGTGCCGTGCTCTACACCGGTTCTCCTCTCTCCCCCAGCGGTTTCCGCTGGGTCTACGATACCATAAAGGCGGACTGCCACCTGGCCGGCATCAGCGGCGGAACCGACATCATCTCCTGCTTTGTCCTTGGTAACCCGAATCTCCCGGTGATCGCTGGGGAAATCCAGTGCAAGGGACTCGGGGTCGATGTGGTGGCGCTGGACGAGGAGGGGAATCCGGTGGTGGGAAAACCGGGAGAGCTGGTCTGCCGGCAGCCACTGCCCTGCATGCCGCTCGGTTTTCTCAACGATCCGGATGGGAGCCGCTATTACAACACCTATTTCAACGTGTACCCGGGCCTGTGGCATCATGGAGACTATGTGGAGTTTACGCCGAGCGGGGGAGTCATCATCTACGGGCGCAGCGATGCCACCCTCAACCCGGCCGGCGTGCGGATCGGGAGTGCGGAGATCTATGGGGCGCTCGATCACCTTGACTTCATTACCGGGGCGGTGGTCGTCGGCTGGAAACCTCCTGACTGGTCAGACGAGGTGATCGTCCTCTGCGTGGTGCTGGCCGGGGGAAGGACGCTGGATGAAGAGACGAAAAAGCTGATCCGGCAGACCATCCGCGAGAAGTGTTCCCCTCGCCACGTCCCTCATCACATCTTTGCCATCTCCGAGGTGCCGGTGACCCGCAGTGGGAAGACGGTGGAGCTGAGTGTGAAAGCGGTGCTGGCCGGTAAGGAGGTTCTTAACCGGAGCGCCCTGGCCAATCCCCAGGTCTTAGAGGAATTCGAGCAGATCCGCCAGCAACTGCTCCAGGCGCATGCCTCGAACTGAGGATGGAGCCCCGATTGACAGGGATAAGCTTCTCTGTTAAAAGAGGGGAAGAAAACTTGCTTTATCTCGATATTGAATAAAGGAGGAAAGCTGTGAGAGCGCAAGCAGAACCCCAACTTACCCTGGCTGCCACCGGTGATTCCCTCATCACCCGTCCTCTTCGCCCGTACAAGGAGGAGCAGTTCCTCACCCTGCGCGAGCTGTTGCATAATGTTGATGTGGCCTTCACCAATTTAGAGATGATCTTCCACACCTATAACGAGGGCTACCCGGCAGCGGAGAGCGGGGGAACGTACATGGCGGCCGATCCCTCTCTGGCCGAAGACCTGTGCTGGCTCGGCTTTAACCTGTACGCTGCGGCCAATAACCACTCCATGGACTGGGCAGAGGGGGGACTGCGTTCCACCATGGCGGTGCTGCAACGTCTGGGGATGGCCTATGCCGGTATCGGCACCAACCTGGCCGAGGCTCGTGCCCCGGTCTATCTGGAGACCGCGCAGGGACGGGTGGCCATGCTGTCCATGACTTCCACCTTCCCCTCCTGGGCCCGGGCCGGAGAGCAACGACCGGATGCCAAGGGGCGACCCGGGGTGAACCCGCTCCGCTTTGAAACGCAGTATATTCTCCCTCCTCGCCAGCTCCAGGCCCTGAAAGAGATCAGCAAGGCGATCGGGCATGAAGCGATGAAGGCGCAACGGCGTGCCATCGGTTTTGCCGCTCCTGAGGATAATGAGGTCTTCCACTTCCTCGGGCATCAGTTTGTGGAAGGGAAGAAGCCGGGTGTCCGCACGGTACCGCATCAACGCGATCTGGAGGGGAATCTCCGCTGGATCGCCGATGCCCGCCGGCAGGCGGATTGGGTATTGGTCAGCCTGCATGCCCACGAGTCCCAGCCGGAGAGCAAGGAGATACCGGCCGAATTCATCCAGACCTTTGCCCATGCCTGTATCGATGCAGGAGCCGATGCCTTTCTCGGTCACGGTCCCCACCTGCTCCGTGGCATCGAGATCTATCGCCAGAGGCCGATCTTCTACAGCCTGGGGAACTTCATCTTCCAGAACGAGACGGTACGGCGTCTCCCCATGGATATCTACGAGACGTACAAGCTCGGGATGGAGGCTACCCCGGCCGATGTCTATGACGCCCGTACCCTGGATCAGAAAGGCAAGCTGAAAGGCTTTCCGGCCGATTTTCGCTATTGGGAGAGCGTGGTTGCTCTCTGCCACTTTGAGGGGAGAAAACTCTCACATCTCGAACTGCATCCGATTACCCTCGGTTTCGGGAATCCTCGCCCGCGACGGGGACGCCCCCAGAAGGCAGAGGGAACCCTGGCACGCAAGATCATCAAGCGTCTGGCCGATCTCTCTGCTCCCTATCACACGACCATAGAGTTCAAAAAGGGGATCGGTGTGGTCAAGATTGCCTGAGAAGTCCCCATGGTCAGACTACCGCTCACATTTACCATTTCCTTGTCCCCGGTGAGCCTCAACCAGTTCTTTGGCCGTGCCTCCTGGCATACACGCAGGAAGTTGCAGCATACCTTTAAGGTGGCGGTACTGCGGGGATTGAGCCAGGCAGGGATCGAGCGGGAGATCCTCCCCCCCAAGGTGGGTATCACCATTGTGGGACGCTATACCGGGCGGGTGCTCGATCATGATAACATCGCGGCCAAGCTGATCATCGACCCGCTCAAGGGGTACCTGCTGGCCGATGATAGTCCCGAGTATATCGCCTGGATCAAGCTTTCCGGCTATAAGAGTGACCAGCCAGGAACCGAGATCACGCTTGAACAGGCCTAGAGAGGAGACAGATGGCAGCACACAGGGCGGTGACTCCTACCGACGATCGGGCTTACTGGGAGGCAAAATACTGCTCTCAGGAACGCATATTTAAGCCCAAACCGGTACCGTTTCTGCGCAAGCACGTCAAGTTGCTTCCGCGGGGAAGGGCGCTGGATCTGGCCATGGGGGAGGGGCGAAACGCCATCTTCCTCGCCCAGCATGGGTTTGTGGTTGACGGCTGTGATATCGCCGAGGTGGCTGTCCGGCGTTGCCTGGCCCGGGCCCAGGAACTCGGGGTGCGGGTACGCGGGTTTGTGGTAGACCTGACCACCTATACCATCCCGGCCAGTGTGTACGATGTAATCCTCTGCTTCTATTATCTGGAGCGCTCTCTCATCCCGCATGTCAAACGGGGCTTGCGTCCCGGCGGCATGATCGTGTACGAGACCTTTACCATCGAGCAGATGAAGTACTGGCAACCACGGAATCCCGCCTATCTCTTGCAGCCGAATGAACTGCTCCATCTCTTCCAGGATTTCCACATCCTCATCTACCGCGAACTCGATTATACCGGGAAAAAGGCCATAGCCAGCCTGATTGCCCAAAAACCGACAGAGGATGGATAACCGATGCCTGAAGGAAGAGTAAAAATGGCCAGCCTGTTCCTTATCCTGTTTCTCCTGGCCTGTGGAAGAGATGCGGCGGAGGATACGGCCACAGAATTCGTCAACTGGTACTACGTGCAGATCGATCAAAAACAGGCCCTTCCCCTCACCGTCGGCCTGGCCACCCAGAAGCTGCAACGTGAGCTGGTCACCCTCCAGGGGGTCGGGGCGGAGCAGCGCAGACAGGGGAAGAAAGATCTAACCGTGCGCTATACCCTGGATAAGAGCAGGGAGGAGGAGGATCGGCGCTACTTCTTCTTTACCCTCAAGGTCGAATTGCCGCAGGGGAGATCCATAGAGAAGAAGCTGCTGATCACGACCATCCAGAGGGAGGGAAAATGGCGGGTCAGCAACTACGATGAGTACGATGTTCCTTTGCAATAAGACATGACAGGCCGTATTCCCGGGGCTCTGATCAGCGGTAGAGGCTAGCGAGGCAACTTGCCTCTTGACATCTCTCCTCCTTTCTGCTAGTAAACTCCCGGGTCTGGTCTTCTCACGTCAGGGGGCCGAGAGGTTTCTCTCCTCTCCGGTTCTCGGGAGAGAACGGTGCAGTCTCTAAGGAGGTGATAGCGATGAAAAAGTGTCCATTTGCGGTACTGGTGACTCTACTTTTTGTCGTTATGGTGAGTGTTACCTTTGCCGCCGAACCGATCCGCATCGGCTGGGTGGGTCCCCTCTCCGCTCCTGGCGCCTATGCCGGTGGACAGGAGATGAAGTGGGCGGCAGAGCTGGCCGCTGATGAGATCAACAGTGCCGGTGGGGTCTTGGGACGACCGATCGAAGTCGTGTACGAAGACACCCGGGGGATGCCGGAACAGGGGACAGCAGCCATGGAGCGCCTGGTAACCGGTAAAAAGGTGGTGGCGGTATTTGGCGAATTCCACAGCTCGGTCGGATTGGCAGAGATCGAGGTGGCGCACAAATACGGTATCCCGTTTATCGCCTCAGAGGTCTGGGCCGATGACATCACCGCCCGCCAGTACCCGGAAGTGTTCCGGGTGGCTCCGGCCAATTCCATGATTTACGACATCGTGGCCGCCTGGGTGGTGGCGGCCGGTTTCAAGAACGTGGCCATCATGCAGGAGACGACCGATTGGGGGGTCGGCGCGGTAAAGGTGTTGACCCAGAAGTTTGACCAGCATGGGGTGAAGTACAGCGTGACAACGGTAGAGCTGACGCAACAGGATTTCACCGCCCAGATCCTGCGCTTCATGAACCAGAAACCGCGACCCGACCTGTTCATGAACATGCTGGCCGGGGAAGGATCCTACCGTATCACCCGCCAGTCCTGTGAATTGGGCTTTGCCCCTACTCCCCAGACTGCCCTCTACTCGGGAGGGAGCCCTTCCCTCTACCCGGAGTTCTGGGAGAATGTAGGGGAGTGCGGTGTGTACCTGATGGCCGAGCTGGTCGGCCTTCCCAAGCAGATCTGGAATGAGAAGACCCGGGCTTTTATTGCCGCCTTTAAGAAGCGCTTCGACCGGACCCCTTCGGCGGTAGGGATGGAGTCCTATGATTCCCTCTACCTCATCGTGGAAGCGATTCGGCAGGCCGGTTCCACCGATCCCAAGGCCATGATCAAGACGCTGGAAACGCTCCGCTGGACAGGCACGCGGGGAGAGTACTGGTTTTCTACCAAACGAGAACCGGCCTGGGCGTATCACCAGTTCCTGGATGCCCCGGTCGTGGTGATCCAGTACGACCGGGTCAATCAGGGGACCGACGATGCCAAGATCCTCTGGCCTAAGCGCTGGGCAACGACCAAGGAACTCTATCTGAAGGTGAAGAAGAAGTAGAGCAGAGGGTGACGAGAGGGAAAGGGCGGGAAAAGTAAAGGTATGGAATATATCCTCCTCCAGGCGATGAACGGGCTTGTGGTCGGGATGATCTATGCCCTGGCCGCAGCCGGACTCACCGTGATCTTCTCTATCCTGAAGATCGTGAACTTTGCCCATGGTGAGTTGTATATGATGGGGGCGTATACCGCTTACTATGCCATCCGTCTCCTGGGTATCCCCCCTGCCCTCTCTGTCCTGGTCGCCATGGGGGCGATGTTTGTGCTGGGGGTGTTCTACGAGCGCCTCTTCCTCACTCCCCTCTATACGGGAGAGGTCGATCGAAAGGATGAATACGCCCTCATCGTGACCTTCGGCTTTGCTCTCCTGCTGCAGAATCTGGCCATTGTGGCTTTTGGTCCCTTCAGCAAGCGCCCCCCTTCCTTTTTGCCGGGCGCCTGGCACTGGGGGATGCTGACCATCACCTATGATCGCCTGATAGCGGTGGTCATCGCCGTCAGCCTTCTCCTCCTCCTGGTCGCCTTTCTGCACTGGACGGCCTGGGGACATGCCCTCGATGCGGTGAGCCAGAGCCGGGAATCGGCTGCCATTGTCGGGATTAACCCGCATCGACTCTATACCCTGGCTTTTGGCATGGGGGCGGCACTGGCCGGGGCGGCAGGAGCCCTCATCGCTCCCATCTTCTCCATTGCGCCTACCATGGGTGTGCTTCCTGCCGTGAAGTCGTTCATTATCGTGGTCCTCGGCGGCATGGGGTCGGTGGCCGGGAGTATCCTGGGGGGACTCCTCATCGGTATCGGCGAAGGGCTGGGGGTGGGACTCTTCCCCGATCCGGGACGGGCTCTGGCCTATAGCAACGCCTTTGGCGTGTTGATTCTGGCCATCACCCTGCTCATCCGGCCTACCGGACTCTTTGGCCGGGAGCACTTGCGGATGGAGTGAACAGGGTGAGTCGCCTCTACCTGGCAGGTGTGATGGCTGTGCTCGTCGTTCTGCTCCTCCCCCTCGGTGGAAACGACTACCTGCTGCACATCGGTACCATCTCCTGGTACTACGGGATTCTGGCTGCAAGCTGGGTGTTGCTGGCCGGATACGCTGGCCAGTTCTCCTTTGCCCACATGGCCCTGGCTGCCCTGGGAGGATATACCTCTGCCCTCCTCCTCCACTACCTCCACCTCCCTTTGCCCCTGGCCCTGCTGAGCGGGATGGTAGCCCCGGCTCTGGTCGGGGGGATCATCGGCTGGCTCTGCCTGCGCATGAGCGGCCCTTATCTGGCCCTGTTTACCGTGGCCTTCTCGGAGATCTTTCGTATCCTGCTGGTGGCCGAATACCGCTTCACGCGGGGGAGCCTCGGTCTCCATGTTCCCCCGCTCTTCCCTGGTGCGGCCAAGACCGTCTACTTCTACACCAGCTTTGGCTTACTCCTCGCCAGCCTTGCTTTGATGCATCTGGTCTTGCGCTCCCGTATCGGCCTCTTCCTGCGGGCACTGCGTGAGGATGAGCGGGCAGCGGCCGCCTCAGGGGTGAACACGGTACAGTATAAGATCCTCGCCTTTGTGCTGGCCAGCGGGTTTGCCGGGCTGGCCGGTATCTTCTATGGGCATTACGTGGGGATCCTGACCCCGAACATCGCGGAGATTCCTCAGATGGGACTGATCATCGCCATGGCCGTGATCGGTGGTGTAGAGAGCCTCCCCGGTGCGGTGGTCGGCGCGGTCTTCGTGGAGTTACTCTCCGAAGGGCTACGGGAATATGGGCAGTGGCGACTGGTCCTCTTCGGCCTGATCCTGCTCCTCACCCAGCGCTTTACCCGTAACGGCCTGGTGGCCCCCATCCTCGCTCGCCTGAAGCGTCCCTCCCTCCCCTTGAGCAAGCAGGGCGAGGAAAGGAAGGCCCCTGTGGTTCCAGAGGTGGTGCTCAGAGGGCAGAGCCATCCGGTGAAGGATCGACCAGAGGCTCCCCTGCTGGAGACAGAGGGGCTGGTCAAACGCTTCGGAGGGGTGGTGGCGGTGAACAACCTCTCCCTGACCATCCATCCCGGTGAACTGGTCGGCCTCATCGGGCCGAATGGTTCAGGGAAGACCACCTTTATCAACCTGGTAAGCGGGGCTTTGCATCCAGACAGGGGGCATATCCGGCTTGCCGGCACATTGATGCATCAGCGTCCCCCGTACGAGTTTGCCAGACGGGGAGTGGCCCGTACCTTTCAGATCACCCAACCCTTCCGGCGAATGACCGTGCTGGAGAACCTGCTCGTTCCCGCCCTTACCCGTCCGGAGGCAAACTGGGAAGCGGCAAGGGAAAAAGGAGAGGCGATCCTCCATTTTCTCGGCCTCCTGCCTCTGGCCTGGGAAGAGGCACGTAACCTCTCCGGTGGACAGCAGAAGCTCCTGGAGTTGGGTCGTGCCCTCATGCTGG
>RFHZ01000015.1 GCA_003696125.1 Nitrospinota bacterium | reverse complement strand
GTACCACCCCGGTCAAGATCTTGCAGGTACTCGATTATGAAGTGACGGCCGGCAAGCATGGCCGTCCCAGGGCGAGAGTCGAGGTGGAGTTCCGCGGCCAGAAGATCACGGCGGAGAGTGAGGGGGTAGGGCCGGTCGATGCGGCGATCAACGCCTTGAAAAAGGCGACCAGCGAGCACAACGGCCTGGAGTTTCGTCTCATCGACTACCAGGTGCAGATCGACACCTCGGGCACCGATTCCACGGTGGAGGTGACCATGACCCTGCAGGATGAGCGGGAGAACAAGGTGGTTGCGGTCGGCACCTCACCCGACATCATCCTGGCCTCCATCGAAGCCTTTGAAGAGGGGTATAACGCCCTCTCCCTGCAGAGGTGAGAAATCAGGATATCCTGCACTCATCATTCGCTTGCTTTATCATGAAGACTGAATAACAATGGCTGAGATTCCAACCCTCTACTTAGAGTCAACCATTCCGAGTTATCTGGCAGCACGGCCCAGTCGAGATTTGATTGTAGCGGCCCACCAGCAGATCACCCATGAGTGGTGGCAACAGGTCCGATCTCATTTTGATATCTACATTTCCGAAACGGTTCTGGCAGAGATCAGTGCAGGAGATCCAGAGGCTGCATCCCGTCGGTTGGCTTTGGTAGAAGAATTTCCCATTTTGGCCCTGACAGAAGCAGTAGAGCGCCTGGCTACACAATATCAGGAGAAACTTGGCTTGCCCCCTAAAGCCCAGTTGGACGTAATCCATTTGGCCTGTGCAGTTGTTTATGAGATGGATTATCTATTGACCTGGAATTGCACCCATATTGCAAATGGGATAGTGATTTACCGCCTCCAAACAATCAATACTTTACTGGGGCTGAGAACCCCAGTTATTGTCACTCCGGAGGAACTTCTGGTGCCTCCGGAAGGAGGATAAAATGTGGAAAGATCCCATTGTTGAAGAAATTCATGCTATTCGCCAACAGATTGCTCAGGAGTGTAACGATGATTTAAAACAGATACTGGCTCGCCTCAGGCAGCAGGAAAAACAACACAGGGACCGTGTTGTTCACAAAAAGAGACAACCAATAAGCAAAACAGTGCCCTAAGCCCTAAAAGTATAAAGGACTGAACTCCTGCCCTTACCCTCGTTGCAGCAGGAATCCTACCAGGAACCAGAGGAGGACTAGACACAGAAGGCGAGGCTGGCATAGGTCACCGTGGATTGCGTCTCCCGCTCTACGGCCTGTTCGTACCGGAGGAGTCGTCCTTCCCGTGCTTCCATCACGCTCAGCATGGTATAGATGGAGGAGAGGCCGCAGATACGCCGGCTATCCTGTTCTTCCTGCACAAAGGCAAAGAACCCTTCTGCATCGAGCGCCTGGATATAGCGCAGCATGGCCCGGTCTTTTCTCTCTATGCTCTCCAGCAGGCCGGTCGTCAACCTGATCTGGTCCCCGAACTTCTGTCCCACATGGGCCAGATCCACCCCGGCAACGTAACAGACCGCCTCCCCCTGCTCGGCGACCGTCTCTTTTACCGCCGCGATGAAGTCGGCAACTTCGGGGACGGTCTGGGGAGAGACCCGCTTCAGGATCATTTCCTGAAAGGAGCCGCAGAGGATAGGGACGATGCGCAGCGGTCTTTGCCGAAAGAGGTATTGTAAGAAGAGGAGTTGAAACTCGATCGAGTGCTCCTGCTTGTGGCTGAACTCATCCTGGAAGAGATCACCGGGATACTTTGCCGCCAGCTTCTCCACAAAGGCACGATCGGTCTGCACCACTCCCAGCGGGGTGACAAAATCTTTACGGGTCAGGGCAAACAGTCCCCGGCTCAAGGCGTGTCCGGTGCCGAAAACCAGGAAGAGATCGGCCTTTGCTGCCTCTACAAGGGCTTTATAGGCCCAGGCAGAGCAGGGACCCCCCCGTCGCAGGTCGATATGGGGGGCCATGACCCCACAGACCCGGGCTCCATCCGGCAAGAGCGGTCCCGCTCCCGGTCCCTCCCGGGCAGAAAAGAATCCCTCCAACTCCCTCTCCAGCGCATCGCGTTCTGCCGGATAGGTGAGACCGGCATGGGCAGCCTCCCGTACCGGTGCCTCCAGGAAGGCCTGCTCGACCTGCTGTCGCAAGACCTGAAACCGTTCATTGTCGAGGAAATAGTGCTCGTCGAGCTGCTGGATGATCTCCTCGATCTGGTGGGTAAAGAGGAGTTCGCCAAACATGCGCATATAGGCTTCCTGGATATCAAGCAGGGTGTGCCTGCCATCGAACAGGCTGATAATGAAAAAGAGGGGCAGGGGGACAAAGAGGGCTTTATCGGTGAGATGCAGCGGATCACGGATACAGATCAACTGCTGGCCCTGATGCTCTACCGGAAAGGCATCGACAGCACGCAGACGGGGATACTCCATAGACGACTCCTCCAGATTCGACAGCACTCGTTACCGGTTTTTCTCAGGTGCAAAACCTGTTCCG
>RFHZ01000126.1 GCA_003696125.1 Nitrospinota bacterium | reverse complement strand
TCCATGAAGCCATCGAGAACTCCCTGCATCTCCTGGAACACCAGATAACCAAGAAAGCACTGCGGGTTCAAAAGGACTTCGATCCTGCCCTCCCTCTGGTCTTCTGCGATTTGAGCCAGTTGGAACTGGTCTTCACCAACATGGTCTTGAACGCGGTGCAGGTCCTCCCCGCAGAAGAGGAGATCCATATCGCGACCCGGCGGCAAGAGGGAGGGTACGTTGAGGTCATCATTGCCGATACCGGGCCTGGTATTTTACCCGAACACCTTCCCAAACTCTTTGATCCGTTCTTTACCACCAAACCCCCGGGGGAGGGGACCGGCCTCGGTCTGGCCGTGGCCTACCGGATCATCGAGGCGCACCGGGGTACGGTTTCGGTGGAGAGCGCTCCCGGGCAGGGAGCCAGGTTTACCATCAGGTTACCGGTGAGACAGGAGAAGGAAACGACATGGAAAGACCAGGTTTGAAGCCTCGTGTTGTGGTTATCGATGACGAGGAAGGCATCCGCCGCCTCTTTCAGCGCTTGCTGGGCAAGAGGTACGATTTGCAGACCTTTGAGCGGGGCCTGGCTGCCCTGGAGGACCTGCAACGGACACCGGCTGATCTCGTCATCACAGACCTCAAGATGCCCGGCATCGATGGCATGGAGGTGCTGCGTCGTGTCAAAGAGCTCGATCCGGACCTGCCGGTGATAGTCCTTACCGCCTACGGCACGGTGGAAAATGCGGTGGAAGCCATGAAGAAAGGGGCGTACGATTACATCACCAAACCGGTGCAGGCAGAAGAGATGGAACTCGTCATCGAGAAGGCCCTGGAACGCCGGCGTCTGTTACTGGAGAACCGCCTCTTACATCGAGAGCTGCAGGAAAAGTATAGCCTGGGAGCCTTGATCGGAAAGAGCCCGGCCATGCAGCAGCTCTTTCGCCTCATCCTGACGGTGGCGCCTACAGACGCTACGGTACTCATCCTGGGGGAGAGCGGCACCGGTAAAGAACTGGTGGCCAAGGCGATCTATGCGCATAGCCTGCGCAAGGAGAAGGTATTCCTCTCCATCAACTGTGCCGCCTTTCCAGAAACCCTGCTGGAGAGCGAGTTGTTTGGCTACGAAAAGGGAGCCTTTACCGGGGCGTCGAGCACCAAGAAGGGCTTGCTCGAGGTGGCAGATGGGGGGACCCTGTTTCTGGATGAGATCGGTGATATGCCGCTTCCCCTGCAGAGCAAAGTCTTACGAGCGCTGGAGTCTGGTGAATTTCTCCGCTTAGGGGGGCGTACCCTCATGCAGGTGGATGTGCGGGTTATTTCCTCCACAAACAGGCCCCTGAAGGCATTAATGGCCGAGGGGAAGTTCCGGGAAGACCTCTTCTATCGCTTGAACACGTTTACCATCGAACTCCCCCCTCTCCGGGAGCGGAGAGAGGATATTCCCCTG
The DNA here is from genome assembly GCA_003696125.1 of Nitrospinota bacterium. Taxonomy (GTDB): domain Bacteria; phylum Tectomicrobia; class Entotheonellia; order J063; family J063; genus J063. The sequence continues at coordinate 10,022 of RFHZ01000126.1, read as the reverse complement.
CTGGCCGCGCATTTCTTGCGGCAGTACGCGACCAAGGCGGGTAAGGAGATTCATGGCTTTACCCCGGAAACACTCGAGATACTGCTGAACTATCCCTGGCCAGGGAATGTACGCCAGTTAGAGAAGGCGGTTGAACGGGCGGTGATCATGACCCGGGGAGAGCTGGTCGAGGCGCATACACTCCCGGCGGAAGTGCTCCAGACCGCTGAAAAGAGCCTCTTCAAAGCCGAGCCGCTGAGCTTCCGCGAAGCCAGGCAGCGCTTTGAGCGTGACTACCTCATCACCATGCTGCGCAGGCACCGGGGCAATGTGACGGCTGCAGCGGAAGCAGCCGGAATCCATCGCACCCACTTCTATCAGAAGATGCGGCTTTATGGGATTTCTGAAGCAGAGTATAGAAACCCAGATATGATGGGAGAAGAGGAGGGGTAGCCGGTAGAGAAAAGGCAACACGATGAGGAAACGCTGGGAGAAGCTTTCCTCCCTTCTTCTCCTGGTTGTCCTGTCTCCCTGTAGGGCTTTTCCTACAGATGGGATAGAGGGGAGGGTGGGGCGGAGAAAGGACAAAGGGAAAAGTAGCCATCCGTAAGGGTTCCCTGCTGCCGGGATCTTCTCCTCTTGCCTGGCACAGAAGTTGCTCTCTCCTCTGGATGAAGCCGGAGCATAGAGGTCCGGTCGGATAACCACTTCATGCAGAGGAGGTAGTCATCATGGAAAGAAAGAGGAGAAAGAGTCCGGTAACTATTGGGCGGGAAGTGGGGACAATCATAGGTGGTATCGGGTTTGTTTACATCGGCCTGCTCTATGGGGTGGTCTATGGAGGCTATCTGGGACTGGTGGTGGCTAAGGCGCTTTTTGGTACCCCTATCCCTCCCAGTATCTGGGCACGTGGCCTGACCTTCCTCGGCATCACCCTGGGTGTGGTCACCAGTGCCGCCCTGTTCATCGGTGCCGGAGCCGCACTGGGAGCAGGGGTGGGATACCTGTTCGCGCTGGCCCTGCAAGAGGCCCGGCCCCAGAAGGAGAAGGTACGGCAACCGATTCGTATCCCTCCCTTGAGCGAGGAGAATCGCTATGCCCGTAGAGGACGCATTGCCGGAGCCTGGGTGGGAGGTGCCCTCTTCCTCAGCGTGGGATTCTGGATCGGCCTGGTCTACGGGGGAGAAGGAGGGCTGATCCTGGCAGCGAGCTTCTATGGTGCCCCGGTTCCTCATACCCTGCTGGCCCGGGGAATGGTCTTGCTGGGAATGCTCTTTGGGGTGCTCAGTGCCGGAACCGTATGCCTGGTGATGGGAGCGGTCATCGGTACGCTGCTCGGATATGCGATTAGCGTGGTGCTCTCCCTGTTTCACATCCCTGTCCCGGTGAATAATGAGAGGAGAGCGGAATCATGAAGGGGGAGAGGAGGAGAAGGATGCCTTTCTGCTTCTGTATCCCTAAACTGGTGGGTGGAGCCGTGCTCTTCGGCCTATTCCTGCTTTTCTCCTTCACGGCGTCAGGTGGGGCTTCAGAACTCTGTCTCGGCTGCCATGAAAGGCCGGAAGGGGAAAAGGCGGAATGGCCGGCCGTGATAAACCTGCGGAGTTTCCAGAACTCTGTACACGGTGTGCTGGAGTGTGAGGACTGCCATCTCGGCTTCTCCCAGGTCCCCCATGCGCAGGAGAAGACCCAGGTGGAGGAGAGCCTGCGAACAATTGCAGAGCGACTGGCTTCCAAGGCTCCTCATGATCCGGTGGCCGCAGCAGGATGTGTGACCTGTCACTATGAGACCTTCGAACAGGTGCGGCAGGGGGTCCATGGGCAGGCCCTGTTCGGGGAGAAGATAACCGATGCCCCGTACTGCATGGACTGCCACGGCTCACCGCATGACATCAGGCCGCAAACCGATCCGCTCTCCCGGGTGTACTATACCAGCATTCCGCTTACCTGTGCCCGCTGCCATGGCGATTCGGAGATCATCGTCAAATACAAGCTCAACATCAATGTGGTGCCTACCTACCGGGAGAGCTTTCATGGACGGAAACTGATCCTGGGCAGCTCACGGGTCGCGGTCTGCACGAGCTGCCATGGTGCTCACGCCATTCGTGACCCCACTTCATCCCAATTCACGGCAGGACTTGCCGATACCTGTGGTCAGTGCCACCAGGGAGCAACGGCTCGCTTTGCTTCTGCCTTTGCCCATATCCCGATGACCGAGGAATCTCAGCAGATCGTGCACTACACAGAACTCTTCTTTAGCGGCCTGACCAGCACGGTTATTATTGCCCTCTCATTACACGTGGTCCTTGACCTGCTGGCTTCCCTTCGTGTCTATATTACCCGTCGTCGGAGGAATCGACCATGACCGAACCGAATGCCGAACTCAAGGAGGTTGTAGAAAACGGCTCCTTTGAACGGATGGGAATCCATTACCGTATTCAACACATCCTCATGTTCAGTAGCTTCATCATCCTGGTCTTGACCGGCATCCCCCTCAAGTACGCCACCGTAGGGGTTTCTCGCATGTTCATGTACCTCTGGGGAGGGCTGGAGATGGCGGGAAGGGTGCATCGAGGAGCCGCCGTGGTCATGATCTTCTCAGCCGTCTATCATCTCGCCTATCTCCTGTACAGGCTTGTGCGCAACGAACTCTCCCTGGAGATGCTCCCTACCCGCAAGGATGTGCAGGATCTCTACGGCATGCTTCGCTTCTTCTTTGGGTTTACCGATGAACGCCCCAGGTTCGATCGCTATACGTACTGGGAGAAGTTTGATTACTGGGCCGTCTTTTGGGGAATCGCCATCATGGCCGGTTCAGGCCTGATCCTCTGGTTCCCGGTGCAGACCGTCACCTATCTCCCGGTCTGGGTCTTGGGAATGGCCAAGGTTGCGCATAGCGATGAAGCGCTTCTGGCGGCCCTGGCCATCTTTATCTGGCATTTCTATAACGTGCACCTCCGCCCTGACGTCTTCCCGATGAGCTGGGTGTGGATCACCGGGAGGATCTCACGTAAGGAGATGAAAGAGTGGCACCCGCTCGAATATGAACGCCTGCTCCGGCAAGAGCAGCAAAGCTCTCTCTCCTCTCCCCTGGAAACGGGGTCTCCCGAAACCGATTCTTCGGTCCACCATCCGGGGTAGGGCTTTTCCTGATTGCGGCAGGTCTCTGGGGTTTAGGCTTTCCTGTTGAACAGGCCCGGGAAAGGCCCTCTCCCCCCCTCCCATCTCCTCTCTCCCAGAGAAGTTTCTCTTGAGTACCGTTCCCGGATGACGTATATTGAGAGAAACCGATCAGAGGGAGTCATCGTTACTCACAACACGAGGAATCGCTATGGTCGCATCATCGTCTGACGAGTTGGGCATGCGAGAAATCCGGCTGCAGATTCCCCTGCAGGACGCCGATTTGCAGCAGCTTCAACTGGGAGATATCGTCTACCTGGACGGCCTGATCTTTACCGGTCGGGTCGGATTTTACAAACGGGTGCTGGATGAGGGGCAGGTCCCCCCTATCGACATCCGCAACACCTGCAACGTGACCTTCCACTGTTCACCTGCCGTAGGGGAGGTGGCGCCAGGGGAATACCGCATCTCTGCGGTGACCGCAACGGCCAGCTTCCGCTTTGCCAAATGGATTCCCCAACTCCTGGCGCAGTACGGGGTCAAGGCGGTGATCGGCAAGGGGGGAATGCAGGAGGAGATCTACCAGCAGGCCTTCCGTACACATGGTGCCGTCTATCTGACCACGGTCGGGTACGGCCTGGGAGCCAAGTACGGCCGTGCCATCAAACGGGTCGTGGACGTGTTCTGGCGTCAGGAACTCGGCCTGGCGCAGGCCATGTGGGTCCTCGAGGTGGAAAGGCTGGGTCCGCTCCTGGTGGAATGCGATACGCAGGGAAACAGCCTGCAGTCCCTGGCGCAACGGGAGCTCAACATCCAATTCTCTTCCCTCTACCGCCGCTTCCCTCCCCCTTCCCTGAAGCGGCTGGGCGAGATCCATTCCGAGGAAGAGGAGGTGTTATAACCGGTTTTTTCCTGTCGTTGCGAGCTTACAGGTGCCTATGGATGTGTATGAAACCTTGCAGACCGATATCCTGATCCTGGGGAGTGGAGGAGCAGGGCTGTGTGCGGCTATTCATGCCCACGACAGTGGCCTTCCACTCCGCATCACCCTTGCCGTAAAGGGGCTCTTCGGCAAATCGGGGTGTACCCGCATGGTGCAGGGGGGGTACAACGTGGTCCTCCACCCCGAGGATTCGTTCGAGAAGCATTTCGTCGATACCCTGCAGGGGGGGCAGTTTCTCAACAACCAGGAACTGGCCTGGCTACTGGTCACCACCGCTCCGGAGCGGGTGCGGGAGCTGGAAAACAAGATCGGGTGTTTCTTTGACCGGAACCCGGATGGTACCATCCACCAGAAGCCCTTTGCCGGCCAGTCGTTCGACCGGACCGTGCATCGAGGGGACCTGACCGGTATCGAGATCATCAACCGCCTGGCCGAGCAGGTCTACCGGAGAGGGATCACCATCCTGGAGGAGCATCGTGCCCTGGAGCTTCTCCTCGATTCGACCCACGAGCGGGTAGTCGGTGCCCTGCTCCTGGATATCCGGGAAGGGAGCTTCCTGGTGGTGCAGGCCAAGGCGGTGCTCCTGGCTACAGGGGGAGGCCCATCCATGTACAAGATCTTTGCCTCCTCGGCCGATAAATCGACCGACGGGATAGCGATCGGGTACCGGGCCGGCGCGGAACTGATCGATATGGAGATGGTGCAGTTCCATCCCACCGGCCTGCTGGCGGCCGACTCCCAACTGACCGGCACCGTGTTGGAGGAAGGGTTGCGTGGTGCCGGGGGGTACCTGTACAACGGGAAGATGGAGCGGTTCATGGCCCGGTACGATCCGGAGCGGATGGAGCGTTCGACCAGAGACATCGTGGCGCGTAGCAGCTATCTGGAGATCCAGGAGGGGCGTGGCACACCGCGGGGTGGGGTCTATATCGATGTCTCCCACCTGGGAGCCGACTTTGTCCGCCAGCATTTCCCCGGCATGGTGGAGCGATGCCGGGATATGGGATTTCGACTCGACGAGGAACCGGTGGAGGTTTCCCCTACTGCGCACTACATGATGGGGGGAATCCGCATGGATGGCGAGTGTCGCTCTACCCTGCCCGGTCTCTTTGTCGCCGGGGAAGACAGTGGAGGGGTGCACGGGGCCAATCGTCTAGGGGGCAACGGGGTGGCCTGCTCCACCGTCTTTGGAGGAATTGCTGGAGAGTCCCTGGCCCGCTACGCGGCAGACACTCCCCATCATCCCTACCAGGAGACCCAGGTCCAGGCCATGATAGCGGAGACCCTGCGTCCCTTTAAGCAGCCGGAAAAGGGGGCTCCCAACCTCTACGCGCTCCGGCAGGAGTTGCGGGAGTTGATGTGGGAAAAGGTGGGACTGGTACGGGAAGAAAAAGCGCTCCAGGCTGCCCTGCAGCGGATTGCGGAGCTACAGGAGGATTGCCAACGGGTTGCCCTCTCCGGGGGCAGACGCTTCAACCTGGCCTGGCAGGATCTGCTGAACCTGCAGAACCTGCTGACCGTCTCTGCCCTGATCACCCAGAGTGCCCTGGTCAGGAGAGAGAGTCGCGGTTCCCATTATCGTCTCGATTACCCGGAGACCGATAACCACCACTATCTGCGGAACGTCTGCCTGCAGCGGGGAGCAGAGGGGGAGATGCGGGTCTTCTGGAGACCGGTAGCCCTGAGCCGGTTGAGCCCACCGGATCTCCAGGTTCACAAGGAGTGAAGGAGGATGCAGAAGCACGCCAGTCAGGTAGAGGAGTACAGACGACGCTGGACCCGGTACGCGGATTGGGCACAGATGTATCCCGGCATGTGGGCCTGGGTGTTACAACGCCTTGCCGCCGTACTGCTGCTGGTACTGTTACCCTGGCACTGGCTCCACCCTTACTCGCAGGGGGTGCGTATCGCCCTCCTTGCGGTGGTGATCTTTCACGGGATGAACGGCATAAAGACCATGCTCAACGATCTCGGATGGGGCATCACCTTTCATCGCCCCCTCCTGCTGATCCTGCTGGGACTCGGGGTGGTGATCTTTCTCTACTTTGCCCTGTTGTAAGACCTGATAAACCGTGCATCCCCTCCACAAGCCGGGGATGTCAACTCTATTTATCCATTGCTATGGTGAGGGATGGCCATGCAGGAAAAGGTAATGACGTTAGAGGCAGGAGGAAAACTTCTCCAGGATGGGGATCTGGTGGCGCTGGGAGGCAATACGTTGCATCGCTCCCCTTCGGCGTTTGTGCGCGAGCTGGCCCGCCAGGGAAAACGGGATCTGAAGGTGGTCAAGACCGCCGGAGCGTACGACATCGACCTCCTCTGTGCGGCCGGGGTGGTGAGCGAGGTCTATGCCGGATACGTCGGGTTTGAGAACCTTTTTGGCCTGGCCCCGCATTACCGCAAGGCGGTAGAGGAGGGACGGGTTCGGGTATGGGAACACGCCTGCTATACGGTGATTGCCGGACTGCGTGCCGCAGCCTACGGCATCCCCTTTCAGCCCGTAGCCGGGCTGGAGGGGAGCGAGGTGCCCCGGGTCAGCGGTTTCAAACGGGTCACCGATCCGTACAGCGGCAGAGAGGTCTTTGCCATTCCCCCCATTGCGCCCGACTGGGCCGTGATTCATGTCCAGGAGGCGGATCGTTTCGGCAATGGAAAGATCCTGGGAAGCCCCTTTGAGGATGTCCTGATGACCCGGGCAGCCAGGGGAGTGATCCTCACCACGGAGAAGATCGTCTCTCCCGAAGAACTGCGACAGGTTCCCGAGTTGATCGTGATTCCCCATTTCCTGGTCCAGGCCGTGATCGAAGTGCCGGGGGGGGCCTCTCCCTGCTCCTGTTATCCCTATTATGACCTGGATCGAGAGGAGATCGGCCGCTACCTGACCCTGGCAGACGATCCAGAAAAGCTCGGCCGGTATCTAAAGGAGAAGAGTGATGCAGACCGGAGAGGATAACTATGGGATTGCCGAGATCATGATCGTGGCCATGGCCCGTCTCCTCCGCAACGGGGAGACGGTCTTCCACGGTGTCGCTTCTGTCCTTCCCATGCTCGCCATTCTCCTGGCCAGACGCCTCCACGCTCCTTCCCTGGTCTACCTGAACATTCCCGGTGGGGTGGACGGCCAGCCGGATACGCTTCCCGCTTCTAGCGTGGGCTTTCAGTTGCATCGACAGGCGGCGGCCTTCTTTTCCCTCACCGAGATCTTTGATCTCTCCGCCCGGGGACGACTCGATACCGCCTTTCTCAGCGGAGCGCAGATCGATCAGGAGGGGAATATCAACCTGAGCGTGATCGGTCCATTTCATACCCCACGGGTTCGCCTCCCCGGCGGGGCAGGTAGTGCCGTCATCCTCCCCACGGCCCGCCGTACCATCCTCTGGCGCACCGTGCACAATCGCCGTACCTTTGTGGAGCGCTGTCAATTTGTCACCGCAGCCGGCCGGGTGGATCGGGTGGTTACCCCCCTCTGCGTGTTCCGTAAACGCCAGGGCCGCCTGGAGCTGGAGAGCGTGCATCCGACCTCCTCTGTACACGAGGTAGTGGAGCAGACCGGCTTTCCCCTCGCTGTACCGGAGGAGGTGACGGTAACCCCTGCGCCGACCGCCGAGGAGCTGGAGATACTCAATACCCTGGATCCCAGGCGTGTAAGGGATCTGGAGTTTCAATAGATCTCAGGAAGAAAGGAGAACTATCATGACCCGACGAACCGTTTTCTGGTGCTTTTTTGTCCTTACCGCCCTGGCCTTTATCTTCCCGGCACAGGGAGCCACACCCAAACAGGGAGGGGTGCTTATCATTGGCCGGGGAGGGGACTCGGTAGGACTGGACCCGGCCCTGGAGGATGATGGGGAATCGTTTAAGGTGGCGGATAACCTCTTCGATACCCTGGTCGATTATGCGGATGAGGATACCAGCCTCCGTCCTGAGCTGGCCGAATCCTGGTCTATCTCAGCCGATGGACTCCGCTACACCTTTACCCTGCGCGAAGGGGTGGTCTTCCACGATGGGACCCCGCTGGATGCGGATGCGGTGGTCTTCTCCTTTGCCCGCCAGGCCCCGATCAAGTATAAGTACTTCGGGAAAGGCTTCCCCCTGCCCAAGGAACAGGGACCGTACAAGTACTGGGGGTATATGTCCATGAGCGATATCGTTGCCAGTGTGGAGGCCAGGGATGCCCGGACCGTGGTCTTTACCCTGAAACGGCCAGAAGCCCCTTTCCTCTCCAACCTGGGGATGAACTTCAGCTCTATTGTCAGCCCTACCGCTGTGCTCAAGCTGGGAGCCGATTTCCGGCGGAAGCCGGTCGGGAGCGGACCGTTCAAGTTCGTGCAATGGATCAAGGATGATCGCATCATCCTGGAGGCCAACGAGCGGTATTGGGATGGCCGGCCCTACCTGGATCGGGTCATCTTCCGCTCCATCCCGGACAACTCGACCCGCCTGCTCGAACTCCTCAGCGGCGCGATCGATGTGATGCACTTCCCCAATCCCTCTGATATCCCGCTGATTGAGAAGGAGAAAAACCTCAAGGTGTTGCGACAACCGGGCATGAACATCGGGTACCTGGCCATGAACATGGATAAAAAGCCGTTTGATAACCGCAAGGTGCGCCTGGCCATCAATCACGCCATCAACAAGCAGGCCATCATCGACACGATCTACGAGGGGTTAGGGACGGTGGCCAAAAACCCGATTCCTCCCATGATGTGGGGCTATAACGACGAGGTGGAGGACTACAGGTACGATCCGGCCCTGGCCAGGAAACTCCTGACCGAAGCCGGGTATCCTAACGGATTCCAGACCACGCTCTGGGCCATGCCGGTTCCGCGTCCCTATAACCCGAACGGACGCAAAGTGGCGGAAGCGATCCAGGCCGATCTCCGCAAGATCGGGATCGAGGCGCGCATCGTCAGCTACGAGTGGGGCACGTACCTGGACAAGACCGAACGCGGGGAGCACGACATGGCCCTGCTCGGCTGGACCGGGGATAACGGGGACCCGGACAATTTCTTCTACATCCTGCTGGACAAGGAGAGTGCCAGGATCCCGGCCGGGAACATCGCCTTCTACCGGAGCGATGAACTGCATGAGATCCTGGTCAAAGCCAAGACCTCTACCGATCAGGCAGAGCGAGAGCGTCTCTACAAGCAGGCCTGCGTCATCGTGCATCGCGATGCCCCCTGGGTGCCCCTGGCCCACTCCATCCAGGTGGTACCGATGAAGAAGGGTGTGCAGAACTACAAGCTGCATCCGACCACCAAGCATCGCCTGGGCAAGGTGTGGAAGGAGTAAGTTGAGCCGGTGTTTTCTTATATCGTCAAACGCCTGGTAACGCTCATACCGACACTCTTCGGCATCTCGCTCTTTGTCTTCCTCATGATCCACCTCACCCCGGGAGATGCGGCCCGGGTGATGCTGGGAGAGCGGGCCTCGGCTGAAGCCCTGGCCGCTCTCCGCCAGGAGCTGGGGCTTGATGCTCCCTGGTATGTGCAGTACTGGCGGTTTCTGGCCGATATCTTTCAGGGAGACCTGGGAAGATCGATCAAGAGCGGGGAGAGGATCAGCGTCGAGATCGCGCAACACTTTCCCGCGACCATAGAGCTGGCCATCATGAGCATGCTCTTTGCCACCACCTTCGGTGTGCTCGCCGGTGTCCTCTCCGCCACGCATCGCTATTCTCTCCTCGACTATCTCAGCATGGTCGGGGCCCTGGTCGGTATCTCCATGCCCATATTCTGGTTGGGACTGGTCCTGATCCTCCTCTTCTCGGTCAAGCTCCACCTCCTCCCCATCTCCGGTCGCCTCAGTCCTGATATCTTTTTCCCCATCACCACGAACTTCTACCTCCTCGATAGCCTCCTGGCCGGTGACTGGCGGGCGTTTCGCGATGTGCTGCTCCATCTGATCCTGCCGGCCATCACCCTGGGTACCATCCCGCTGGCCATCATCGCTCGCATGACGCGCTCCAGCATGCTCGAAG
>RFHZ01000125.1 GCA_003696125.1 Nitrospinota bacterium | reverse complement strand
CTGCACCATATCGGTGATCACCTTGCCCAGAGCGATCGGGTGACGAGAACTCTTCGGAGCCTTGGCCAGCTTGATAAAAGAGGTTATCACCGTGTTAATCCGCTCGATCTCATACCCCAGGAGGCGGAGATTTTCCTCCAGCCGGGGTGCCAGGGCAGAGATCTCTTTCTTTAAGGTCCGCCGGATCATCTGGAAATTGATGGCAAGAGAGTTGAGCGGGGTGCGGATTTCATGTGCCACATTGGCTGCGATTTCTCCGATGGTGGCCAACCGTTCGGTCTCCAGCAGACGCATCTGCATGCGACGCAACTCCTGATTCGCCGCTTCTAGAGCCCTTGTCCGTTCCCGCACCTTGGTCTCGAGCCCCTGCTGAAAGGAACGGATCATCTGCTCGTGAGCTTCCAGCCTGGTAGCCATCGTGTTAAAGGAAGAAGCGAGCTGCGCAAATTCGTTCTTTCCCCTGATAGCCACCCGCTCCTTAAACCCCCCTTCGGCAATGCGGAGGATGGCGCTGTTGAGCTGCTGGATCGGAGACACGATGACGCGATAAAAGAAGAAGTGGACACTCAGCACGACGAGCACTCCCAAACAGAGAAAGAGGAGGTAGAGCCGGAGGATGAGACGCTGTTCTCGCTCCGCTGCCGCAATGGCATGATCCACCAGGCGGTGGTGGACCGCAACCACCTCCTCCAGGAGCGTTTCACCCCTGGTCACCGCCTCTCTCAACCTGGTCAGAAGAGAGGTATCCACCCCGTGGCCCTCCTGGAGCTGGTGCAGAGCGGTGCGGGCCAGGGGGAGAAGATGCTGGACCACATGGGTTTGGACTTGCAGGAGAAAGGCGACCTCTTGTTGGCTCTCCGGGGTCTCCTGGACCCGTTCCTGTTGCATGTAAGTCTCCAGGGTGGTGAGAAATGCTCGACGGGTACGCTCCAGGGCAGCCTCGCGCCGGGCTGGGGGAATCTCCAGGAGTTGGGAGAAGAGGAACCCGTGAAGGACGGTGCGTAGTTCATCGATGACGCGGGTGTTTTTACTCTCCTCCTGGACTGCCAGCATGCGCAGATAGGTGTTACGAGAGAGGAGAATGGAGAAGCCCCCGACCAGCAAGACCACCAGGATAACCAGGGTAAAGATCAGCAGAATTTTCCCGCTGATACGGTGAAAAAACCGTACCGGCGTATCCTTTTGCTCCATCCTGGGCCTCTATGGATTTGTTGACACCGTTTCAGGAGAAGCCGCTGCGTCCTCTACCGTCACCCTGACAGGAAGCAAAAACCATACCACCTTCTCACGTCCCAGAGCCCCGCCATGCCCTGCAGCCTCTCCTCACCAGAGCACAACCATTATAGCACATCCGGAGTAGATACACTCCCCTTTATCCTCTCCGGTCTGAGGATATTCCTCCTCCCCAGGCCCCCGATTTCGCAGTTGCGAGCCAGCAATGTTTCTGCTAGAGTGGAGAGAAGAGATTAGCCATGCCTGTAAGGCAGAAGGAGTCATCGGATGATCTTTTCTTGGCGATCCAGAGGGAGCCTGTTCCCTGAGCGAGCGGCGTTCCTCCCTTCCTCTCCCCCCTATTTCAGCCAGGAGTTTTACGCGGACCTGGCCATAGAGTATAGCATGCACTACGGCTGGACAGCAGAGGAACGTCAGACCATCGTGCAATGTATCCTGCGTGGTATTCGTGAAAACCTCTCCTCTCGTCGTATCGCCCGTGAAATCGCACGAGCCCTGGATGAGGAGGAAAATGAAACCTGGCAGACGATTGCTCAAACCGGCGCGACCAATGTGCAGTTGTGGCAGTATCTGGAAACCCTGGTTCGACAGCATAAAATAAACCGCCGGCGGAAATCGATCCTCCGCATCCCGGATATCCAGGTCTTTCGGACACCGGCGATCACAGGATGTCCCCGGTGCAAAGCGCTCTGGCTCAATGCTGAAGGCGCTCCCAAACTCTTTTCTCTGGAAGAGCTGATTGTTAATGGGAGCAATTATGGGCGGGAAGAACTGCTCCCGGTGATCGGGGTTGTGCACGAAAGGTGCCTCTGCAGCCAGATTCAACACTATCAGCCGGAGATGCAAGAGATATTCGAGATGTTCCGCACGCAAGACATCCCTGATTTTCTCAACGAGGAGTAGGAGAAGAAGACCTCATACAGAAGTCAGGGTTGGATGGAGGGAGTAGAAGTAGTTTCCGTTGGCATAACGAATCTGGATGAGCGGGAGATGCTGGCTCTTCGTTTTCCCGATAATCTCGACCACAGCCGCTTTGAGCTGTTCCGGGGTCAATCCCTGCTCTGATAGCTGTTCGATCAAGGCCTCTTCGGCCATCTCTCCTTTTTCATAGAGGAGGGTGACGATCGCCTGCTCTACAGGGGAGAGCATCGCTGTCAGATCCTCTGGAATCTGCTGCTCATCTCGCTCAACAGCAGGGGCAACAGCGAACCGGGTGAAGGAGAGGGTAAGTTTGCGTAATGCCCGCAGAATCCGGTATTGAAGGAAGAGGAGTAAGAGGAGGACGATCAGGATCAGGAGGAGCAAGAGGAAGATGTGATCAGCGGAGAAATAGAAGCTCGTGAGAGAGGAAGGGACAAAGGAGAAGGGGGTGGTAACAGGTTCCGGAACAGCAGCAGGTTGGTCAGGGGTAAGCGCAGCCGTTTGCCTCTCTGGGGGTGGGGATATCTCCCCCTCGGTCTGCCGCTCACTTCCGGCTTCTGTCGGCTCCTCTCCGCTAACGGGTAGAGCAGCAGGTGGAATCGGTTCCTGCGCAATGGTGGGAGGAACAGCGGAGAGCGGAGAGGTGGACTGGGAGGTTGCAGAGGAAGCTTCCGGGGAAGGAGATTCGGCGGCAGGCGTGGGCTGAGGGGAGGGGAGGGGTTCCAGCAAAGATTTATGGATCCAGGCGATCAACCCTCGGGAGGTGCGAATCCTATACCAATCCTCTTCTTCATCCAGGATGATCAGTCGTGTCCCGGCAGGAGCATAGCCGATGACCTCCTTTTGGAGAGAGGGACCGGCCCGCAGATTGGCATTGCGGGTAACGGTCCCGGCAGGAGTCGTAGGAGCAGGATTTTCCTGAGCGGCAGCCGCCATCAGGAGACAGAGGAACAGGAAAAGGCCGGCTATTATGTTTCGATAAAGCATGAGCAACCCTCTAAGTAACTATTACTCACCCTTTTGCACCTTGAGTCATCTTCAGGCCATGCGTGACCGGAAGAACTTTTTACCGCCGAGCACGCAGAGAACGCCGGGATACATAAGCAAAAACGCTCTGTGGACTCGGTGCCCTCGGCGGTGTAAACTTGTAGACAGCGCGAAGTTCGTGGGACCAAAAAGTGTTCAAACTGTTCGTCATACTTATAAAATGGGAAGAGCGTACCACCCTGTCACAGGCAAAAGGGCCTTGTTGCATCGCTGGCCGGAAATCGGCTCTCACCTCGAGGGATCGGTATGGACAGAGCGAAGTGGTTACCTGTAAAGCCTGCGCTGTCTCCTTATTACAAAAGTAGGAAAAGCCAGGGGAAAAGTCAAGGGATAAAGAGGCTGTGGTGAAGGCAGGGGGAAGAGATGGACGATCACATCAGGCTGCTGGAACGATTTGCCCGGTGGGGCGTGGAAGGAGCGATCTTGGAACTTGTCGCTCACGATACTCGCTATCTGGAAGAGCCGTATGTGATGAAAAAGGTTGCCGAATGGAAGGCCGCAGGAGCCCGGGGAGACATCGACGCGCAGCAAAAACTCCGCCAGATTCACCTGTATGCGACCGTCGGTACCCCACTGAAACGTTCGAAACGTAAACGGAAGAGGTACCATGACGAAACAGCGCAACAGCGGGAAATCGCAGAGAAGGTCTATCAGCTCTGCCAGTTAGGCTATTCGCAACGCCGCGCTTTCAAGATCGTCTCCCGCCAGTACCTGCTCAAGATCAAGGCGGTCAGAGACATCTACCGGAAGTATGAGGCCGATTTCTGGGAATTTCCAGGTAAGGAGGACGAGTGATGCCGGATCAAGCGCTCTATGAACGTATCAGCCAGGAAGTGGATCGGCGGGAAGAGGAGATCCTGGATGTGGTGCGCCAGTTACTCCGTATCCCTACGGCCACCCCACCGGGAGAGAATTACGATCAGATGGTTGCGCTCATGCTCCCCTATTTTCAGCAGATCGGTTTTACCGCCGAACGGATCGACATGCCCGAAGCCGTCTTTGAGGAGCGTTGCCGTTCCTACTACCCCCAGATGCAAGGGGTACGGAGTAATTTGCTGGCCAAACTTCATGTCGGAGCCGAAGAAGGGGTACTCTGGTACGCTCACTTCGATACGGTACCGGTCGATCCCTCACTCTGGAGTGTTCCCCCGTACGAGGGAGTGGTCAAGGAGGGGAAGATCTGGGGACGGGGAACCTCGGATGCCAAAGGAGAGTGCGCAGCCGCCATCTGTGCCTTTCGTATCCTCCATGCCCTCGGCATAGAGCCCCGCTATAACGTGACCGTTGCCCTGACTTCAGATGAAGAGATCGGGCCCTATAGCGGCCTGATGTACCTGGCCGACCTGGGCAGGTTTGATGATTGCCACTATTTCCATTCCCTGGATGGGGGGAGTGACCGGATCAGTATCGGGGCCAACGGTACCCTGACCTGGACCATCACCGTTCGCGGCAAGAGTGTCCACTCTGGCTCTTCCTTTCTGGGAGTGAATCCGATCGAACATTCCCATACACTCTTTGCAGAACTGCTGGCCTTGAAAGAACAGGTAGGGACACGCCGCAGCGCGATGCCGGCTCCTGCTGATCTGGCGCAAGAAACCGGGATTTCCACCATCCGACCGGTGTTTAACATCACCATGGCCCGGGGAGGCCTCAAACACAACATCATCCCCCCCGAGTTCGTGATCGAAGGCGACCGGCGTTTTATCCCGGAAGAGGACGAAGAAGAGGTCAGGCGCGAGATTCAGGCTGCGGTCGATCGGGCCAGGGCCAGGGACCCGCAGCTCGACTGTACCCTGAAGATCAATCCGGTCTATACCTCCTTCTTCTCCGACCCGCACCACCCCTGGCCGAGAAAGGTGCAGGAGGTGGTACGGTTTGTGACCGGTGAGGAGATCAATATCTGTGGCTCACAGGGGTCTACCGATGTTGCGTACACCGTAAAAAAGACCGGGCTGGTCTCGGCCTCGTTCGGGGTAGGACGAGCCAGAGAGAGCAACGGGCATGGGGTAGACGAGAATGCCCGTATCTCTGATATCCTCAATCTGGTAAAGGTCATCTGCACCCTCGCCACCAAAGCGGTCTAATTCATCTGGGAGGGGATGGTGACCTGCGCAATAAGCTTCCGTATCACCGGGTAGGCCTGGCTGGTTGCCGCCACAATGCCGTTGACCAGTGTCTGCGGCTGGTTGAAGAGAAAAGGGGTACCGGTCTGGTCGGTGACTGTCCCTCCACTTTCGGTGACGATCAACACCCCGGCGGCAATGTCCCACTCGTTTTTGGGTCCCAGACTGAAGGTGGCATCGGCCCGTCCGGCAGCAACCAGCGATCCGCTAAAGCCATAATTTTCTCCAACCGCAATACATTCAGCGCAACCAAGTCAGCAACAACGCGCCGATCATCATGCTGG
>RFHZ01000124.1 GCA_003696125.1 Nitrospinota bacterium | reverse complement strand
GATTGGAATACTGTATCACCAGGACCTATATGAGCCTTGCTGCTATGGAGGAGGTATTTGCAAATCTCATGACGGCACACGGCGAACTCCAAAGGATGCCATAGCGTATGGAGCCCATGCCTCCAGGTCATTGGGGAGGACTGGCATTTCCAGGAGAGACTTGACAACGACAGGTCAGTTGTGTTACAACTCTACCACCACAGTTGACCACCCATACAGAGGGAGAAAGCATGGCTGTTGTTCAGGAAGCGGTAACCGGTGTCATACCTAAGGAACGCTACCTGCTGGAACGTGAGCGGGTCTTAGGATCGCTCATGCTGGCTCCGGCGGTTCTCTACATCGTGGCCCTGGTCGGGTTCCCCTTTTTCTTTGCCCTCTATTTGAGCATGACCGATGCCACGGTAGGCCATCCGTACGGGAGCTTTGTCGGGTTAAAAAACTTCTTGGATATTGTACAGAGCCCCCTCTTTTTGAAGGCTCTCAAAAATACCTTTGTCTTCACCATCATTTCCCAGGTGATCGTCCTGGTGCTGGCCAAGGTGCTAGCCCTGGCCCTGGCCGGAGACTTCCCGGGAAAGGGGGTTATCCAGTTCCTGATCCTCTTACCCTGGGTGGCCCCCATCTCTATCGGGGCGATCGGCTGGCTGTGGATCTTCGATTCGCAGTACAGCATCATCGACTGGTTTCTACGGGCCCTCGGCGTGCTGGGGCCGAATCAGTGGATGTTCTGGTTGGGGAAGCCGACCCTGGCCATGGGTGCGGTCATCACCGTGCATGTCTGGCGCATGCTCCCCTTTGCCACCGTGATCATCCTGGCCGGCTTGACCTCGATCCCCCAGGAGATCCTCGATGCCGCCGATGTGGATGGGGCCGGCTTCTGGCGTAAACTCTTCCAGATCACCATCCCCTTACTCCTCCCCATCATGAGCGTGGCCGTCCTCTTCGGTTTCATCTTCACCTTTACCGATATGACCGTCATTTATGTCCTGACGCGGGGAGGACCCTATGACAGCACCCAGGTTCTGGCCAGCCTGGCCTTCTTAAAGGGGATCGTGGGGGGAAACCTGAGTGTGGGAGCTGCCATCTCCCTCTTCTTATTCCCTTTACTTTTGGCTGCGGCCATCCTTATCTTGCGTTTTGCCCGTCGGGCTGAGGTGATGTAATGAGCATGGCGATAAGTGGAAAGATGAAAAAGGTCGGTTACCGGGCGACACGATACGGTATCTTGGGGGTATTTGTCATCTTTACCGCCCTCCCCTTTGCCTGGATGCTGATCACCTCTTTCAAAGAGGATATGGATCTCTACAACATCAACAACAATCCCTTCTGGTTCAATCTCCCCCCGACCTTAAAACACTGGGATTTCATCTTTACCAAGACCCTATACCCCCAGTGGTTACTCAACACCTCCTTTGTCGGGATCGTGGTGGTCGGTATCACCCTCCTGCTCGCCATTCCCGCTTCTTATAGCCTGGCGCGCCTCCTGGGTCGCTGGGGAGAACAGTTAGGCATCGGCATCTTCCTCGTCTATCTGGTGCCCCCTACCCTCCTCTTTATCCCCCTGGCCCGGATTGTGACGGCCCTGCACCTCCAGAATACGCTCTGGTCCCTTATCCTGGTCTATCCGACCTTTACCATTCCTTTTTCCACCTGGCTGTTGATGGGCTTTTTTAAATCGATTCCCCGCGAGATGGAAGAGGCAGCGCGTATCGATGGGTGTAGTCGGCTGGGGGCTTTTCGGAAAATCGTTCTGCCCCTGGCGATCCCGGGAATCATCACCGTCATCATCTTTGCTTTTACCCTCTGTGTCCAGGAGTTCATCTATGCACTGACCTTTGTTACCTCGTCGGCAAAGAAAACGGTAAGTATCGGTGTTCCTGCCGATATGGTCCTGGGCGATGTCTTCTTCTGGGGACCGCTGATGGGTTCGGCCTTTCTCTCCAGCGTTCCGATCGCCATTCTATACTACTTCTTCCTGGAACGTTTCATCTCTGGTTTTACGGCGGCCGGATCCCTCCGCTAAACCCAGAAGACCGGGTATTCCCGGAGATGGTCTGGTCAGAGGGGTACCGTGATTAGACTTTCTGCTGGAGGTCAGGTAAAGCAGCATGTCTAGTCATCTCTGCGACCTTCATCAACGTAAGGAGGTGCATCATGGAACGACAGGGATTGACCAGGCGACAGTTTATCAAGTCGGTTGGCACAGGGACACTGGTCGGACTGGCTGCCTCGATGACGCTGGCCGGTCGTGCTGCCGGAGAGCCGACGCTGCGCATCCTGCAGTGGCGGCATTTTGTCCCGGCATATGACGAGTGGTTGAACAAGGTCTTTGCCCCACGCTGGGGGGAGAAGAACGGGGTCAAAGTCGTCGTGGAAAACGTGGGACTGGCCGAGATCCCGGCCATAGCGGCGGCAGAAGCTTCCCGCGTTGCGGCCGGACAGGACCCCGGACACGATATGATCCAGTTTCTCAGTCCTCCTGCCTCTTTTGAACCGCAGGCTATCGACCATGCAGAGATCATTCAAGAGGTCCAGAAACAGGTGGGGAAGTATATCCCCCTGGCAGAAGCCAGTACCCGGAATCCGGTTACCGGCAAGTACTTCGGCTTTTCCGATAACTTCGTTCCCGACCCGACCCATTACCGTAGCGATCTCTGGCAGCAGGCAGCCGCCAAGCTGAGCGGGTTTGAGAGTGTCCAGCCCTCTGGTCCGGATACCTGGGACGATATCCGGCGGGCGGGACGGGTGCTCAAAGGGATGGGGCATCCGGTCGGACTGGGACTCTCGCAGGAGATCGATACCAACATGTTCCTGCGCGCGCTCATGTACTCCTGGGGCACGGCGGTGCAGGACCCGGAGAGCAATGTCATCATCGACGTGCCTCCTTTCCGGGAGAAAACACTCGATGCCCTCAAGTTTGTCCGCGCCCTCTATAAGGAGACGATGACGGATGAGATCTTTACCTGGACGGCGGCCTCCAACAACCAGGGGATGCTCTCTGGTCGGATTTCGGTGGCACTAAACGCCATCTCTATCTCCCGTACCGCCCAGGCCACCAACCCGGAACTCTCCAAGAAGATCGAGATCACCAAGGCCCCGGCCGGTCCGGAGGCGCGACGCGGTCTCGAACACGTCATGGGGGTCTACCTGATCTGGAACACGAAGAACAAGACCGCGATCGACAATGCCAAGCAGTTCTTGATCGACCTGGTTCTCAGCTATGACCCGGAGAAGGCCAAGGCCAACGATTGGGGACCGGGCAAGTTCCTGGCCAGCAAATTCTACGACTATCCCACCTTTGAGAACGCCATCCCCAAGGAGAAGCGGCTCCAGTACCTGAAAAACGATGAGCAGTCGAAGAAGATCGGGGATCGACCGGACAAGCTCTTCCTGATCGAGACCGCCTTTGACTGGGCGCTCAATGTAGGCTGGCCCGGACCATCCAATGCGGCCATCGATGAGGTCTTTAACACCTACATCATCCCCAGCATGTTCGCGCGGGTGGCCAAGGGAGAGGCCCAGCCAGAGGAAGCCCTAAACGCGGCCGGCAAGGAGATCCGTCGCATCTTTAAGAAGTGGCGGGAACAGGGGCTGGTGGGCGGAACGAAGTAACGCCACCTGATCTGCCCGGTAGGGGCGCAGCGCGCTGCGCCCCTACCTGCTTAACTGCCATAAACCAGGGCGTAGAGAGAATGCTTCCCAGCCGTGCCCTTGTGTCTCCAGACCAACACTCAGGAGAGGTTCTCAAAGATCCCGGCTGCTCCCATCCCCCCACCGATACACATGGTGACCATGCCGTACCGGCTCCCACGTCGCTTCATCTCGTACAGGAGTTGGGTGGTCAGCTTGGCACCGGTGGCGCCTAAAGGATGGCCAAGTGCAATGGCCCCACCATTGACATTCACCTTTTCCAGATCCATCCCCATCTCCCGGATCACGGCTACGGCCTGCGCGGCAAAGGCTTCGTTTAACTCGATGAGATCGATGTCGTCCAGGGTGAGTCCGGCATAGTTCAACGCCTTGGGAATGGCGGCTACCGGCCCCATGCCCATGATCTCGGGACGTACCCCGCCCACCGCAAAGCTCACGAAGCGGGCGAGCGGTTTCTTCCCCAGGCTTTCCGCTTTCTCTCGCGACATGAGGACAACGGCTGCTGCCCCATCACTCATCTGGCAGGAGTTCCCGGCCGTAACCGTGCCCCGGGCATGGAACACCGGTCGCAAGGTGCCCAGGACGCTGACCGTTGATCCGGGACGGGGGCATTCGTCGGTATCGAAGATAACGGTCTGGCTTACCCGTTGCCCGTTTTCCAGGAACACACGCTCCACGGTAAGGGGCACGATCTCGTCTTTAAACTTCCCGGCAGCAATGGCCGCCAGGGCCCGCTCATGGGAGCGGGCACTGAACTCGTCCTGCTCTTCCCGGCTTATCTTGAACTCGCGGGCAACGTTCTCGGCGGTGAGTCCCATGCTGATATAGATTTCCGGCATATGCTCGGTGAGCCAGGGATTGGGACGGAACTGCACACCTCGCATCGGTACCGCGCTCATGCTCTCCACCCCTCCTGCCACGACCACCTCCCCCAGACCGGCCATGATCTGCTGCGCCCCCAGGGCAATGGTCTGCAGGCCAGAGGAACAGAAGCGATTGACCGTCTGGGCGGTAACAGTATAGGGAAGACCGGCACGCAAGGTAACGAGGCGACCCATGTTCAGTCCCTGTTCTCCTTCCGGCATGGCACAGCCGATGATCACATCGTCGATCTCGGCCGGATCTAATCCCTCGACCCGTTTCACCGCCTCGGCAACCACCGCCGCCCCCATATCTTCTGGCCGGTAGTGGGCCAGGGTCCCTCGTTTCGCCCTCCCTACAGCGGTACGGACGGCACTGACAATGACCGCTTCCCTCATCAGGAGATCCTCCTCTTCTCGTAAGTACCTATCACCGGCCCTTCTGCATCTGATTG
>RFHZ01000123.1 GCA_003696125.1 Nitrospinota bacterium | reverse complement strand
TTTCCGTGCCGCAGCCAAACAGTTGGTTCGCTGCCTCCTTCCTCCCCCCACCCCTGCCCAGATGGAGCAGGCGATCATTGCGGCCGGCAGGGCCTATCTCCAGGTCGGCATCACCAGTGTCATCGAGCCTGGGCTTACCCCAGAACAGATCCGGGCTTTTCAACGGGTCTATCAACGAGGTGAGCTCCCGCTGCGTGTCAATGTCATGCCGAGCTGGCATGGCTTTCTCGATACCGAAAACGCCGCCGATCTGGAACAGCGGGCCACCCAGCTCGGCCTCTTCTCCGGGATGGGAAACGAATGGTTCCGGTTGGGCGCGTTGAAGATGGCCCTGGACGGGGGTACCACTTCCCGCACCGCCTACATGTATGAGCCCTTCTGTGGAGAGAGCCGGGTGATCAACTACAACCGGCTCGATACCGCCTCCCTGGTCCACTACTTCCGCCAGGCCCATGAGCTGCACTGGGATATCGGGATCCATTGCTGTGGAGATCGGGCGCAGGACATGGCGGTAGAGGCTCTGGCCCAGGTCGTCCAGGCCTCATCCCGCTCCGATGCCCGCCACCAGATCATCCATGCTTACTTCCCCACGACCAAGAGCCTGGCCCTGATGGGAGAGTTCTCCTTGGGGGCGGTCATCCAGCCGACTTTTATCTACTTTGAAGGGGACGACCTCTTTCGCGATGTTGGGGCCAGCCGGGCCGCCAACTATAAACCGGCTCGCAAATACCTGGAGGCACACATCCCCCTGGCTGCCAGTTCCGATGTGGCGAGTACCGTCTCCTATAATCCCTTCATCGGCCTCTACGCCCTGGTTACCCGGAAGTCCTGGCTGCACACCCCCATTGCCCCTGATCAGGCCCTGACCCGGCAGGAAGCACTGACCGCTTATACCCGAGGTGGAGCCTGGTTCACCCGGGAGGAGAAGGAGAAAGGGGCCTTGCTGCCGGGCATGCTCGCCGACTGTATCGTTATCGACCGGGATTATTTCCGCGTACCAGAGGAAGAGATCACCTCCATCCGGGTGGAGATGACGGTTCTACACGGGGAGATCGTGTACCAGGCAGACCCCAAGGCTTCTCCTTAGCCTTCCTCCTCCCGGTTATGGTGGCTGTCCCCTGCCCGGGGCTCTGCCTCCTCTCCTGTCCAGGCAGGGTGAAGCGCTTCTGGGGTCTCCGGGAGAGGGGGGAAATGCCATTTTGGAATTGACTTCACCGAAATGGTGGGGCATAATACATACGATATGCTTGAGGGATGTTGCTCCAGAATCTTTAGTAGAGAAGGAGGGAATAGATGGGAGAAATGAAAGAATTTGCGGGGCTTTTCTATCGAGAAGGGGCGCTTGATCCCAAGACCGCCCAACTCGTAGCGCTTGCCGCCATGGCGGCAGCCGGATGCACGACGTGAGTACCCGGTCGCTTCGCGGCAGCGAAGCAGGCCGGAGCCACCGATGATGAGCTCCGTGAAACTCTGTACTATGCCATGCGTGGTGCTGCACGGGCAACGTGGAGCACGATCAAGTATATCCCGGGCATCGAAGAATTCAACCAGGCAGCGGTTGCCCAAAAAGCCGGTAACTAGCCGGCCCTGGCGCAGGCCTCCTCTCTCCCGCCTCCGGGAAGACGGAGAGGAGGCAGGCCACCTATCTGCGTGGAGAGTGGTGTTTAGATCGCCCCTCTTGTACCGCTACCACGAACGACACACCGGAAACTCGTTATTCCCTCTGACCAGCGATAACGATCGTAGTGTGCTAGGGAAAGGTCTCTGCGAACAGGGGAGGAAGAGAAAGGAGGAAGAGGATGGCATCGTCTGCCTCGCAGACAACGAAGCGAGCCAGAAAGAAAAAAGCCGATTCCATGCTCTGGTCTCGCCGCGATTTCTTTAGCTTTGGGGGATGGGCAGGTATCGCCTTTGTCCTGGGCTCTGCTCTTCTCGCCTTTGTCCGGTTCATGTTCCCCCGGGTGCTCTTTGAGCCACCGATGGTCTTCACGGCCGGGAGCCCATCCGATTATCTGATCGGCGAGGTGAGTACGAAGTATAAAAAGGAGCAACGCGTCTGGATCATCCGCCGCGAAGATGGAATTTACGTCATTCTCGCTATCTGCACCCATCTCGGCTGCACACCAAACTGGATCCCGAACAAGCAGGCCTTCAAGTGTCCCTGCCATGGGAGCGGCTTCTATATGGACGGTACCAACTATGAAGGACCGGCTCCGCGTCCCCTGGACCGGGTAAAGGTCTCCCTGAATGCCGAAGGGAAACTGCTGGTTGATAAGAGTATCGTCTATACCATGCGACCAGGAATCGATCCGGATGAACAGTACCCGGAAAGCATCCTGCGGATATAGGGAAGGGTTGCGCCGGCCTGGCGGTTAAAGGTGGCGCAGAGGCCTTTCCCCTTTCGAGAAAGGGGAGTCTTACTCCCGCAAGTCCCTGCTTAGGAGCGCGAACGCCGTGCAGTGGATCGAGAGGAAGACTTCCCTGTTCTGGTCGTGGTACCTTTGGTCGGAGCAGGACGGGAGGGTGGAGGGTTAAAACGGGATTTTAAGCGCTGATAGATGCGGTACAGGGTGGCTCGATACTGAGCCCATAGTTGCTCGTGAATCGCCTGTTCTTCTGGCGTGAAATGGGCAGAAGGTAAAAAGCGCCTGTCCTTACGGGCAAAGATGGCATAGAGCTCCATGGCCCTTTCCTGATACCGCCAATCGACCTCTTGCCAGGGAGCGGTACCGCTGAGGCACTGGGTACGATAGGCCGGGTCAGTAGCAAACTTGCGAGCAAAGTTGCGGTAATGCCGATCAGTAGCCTCATCATAATAGAAGGTACGGACAAAAGGGGGCATGGAAGAGTCGTGAGCCCGAATCTCCATCCGCACCCGCCCTCCTGCCGGATCGTCGGTAACCACGGTGAGAGTGGCAATGTAGCCATCGATCTCCCATTGGGTCGGTTGTACTTCTTCCATATGCTCATCTCCTCTCTCTAAACTGTTCTCGTTTTCAGTGTAGCAGACAGGCAGGGAAGATGCAAGACGAACAAAGGGCAAAGAGGGGAGTTTACGTGATGTCTGACGCTCCGCTGCATATCATCCTCTGGCCTAATCCGACCTATCGGAATCGAGCGGACCAGGGGAAATGGTTCTTCAGTGTTGCTCTACGAGAAACCAGGGGGAGCAGGGTACAGGTACAGCGCTATCGGGCAGAATGGATCACCGAAGACGGACAGGTCTTCGATCGTCTCGAGAACCGGTTAGATCTCTCCCTCCCCCCCTTTGAACAGGTGAACTTCTCCGAGCTGTGGGTATCGAGTCCCCTCAACCGCTTTCGCTATCGGCTGACCCTCTTTGGGACAGATGCCCAGGGCCAGGCCTTTGTTGTGCAAGGAGAACTCTCCTGCCGCTAGACTATTCGTGGGAGTCGAACGGGGGAAGTCATGGCAGCGTTTCTCTTCACCTTCCTGACTTATATCGGCAACCAGGTGTTGAAGTGTCTTGCCGAAATGGGACGCATGGCGATCTTTCTCCTGGCCACCCTTTGGGGAATCGTCTCTCCGCCCTTTCGCTTTCGCCAACTGCTTACCCAGATCCAGTTTGTGGGCACCAAATCCCTTTCCATCATCGTCCTGACCGCTGCCTTTACCGGCATGGTTCTCGGCTTACAGGGGTACTACACGCTTCGCAAGTTTGGCTCTGAGAGTGTACTCGGTTCACTGGTCGCCCTCAGTCTCATCCGGGAGCTGGGTCCGGTCCTGGCCGCCCTGATGGTGACGGCCCGGGCAGGATCGGCCATGGCGGCCGAAATCGGGGCCATGCGTATCTCAGAGCAGATCGATGCCCTAGAGGTCATGGCGGTCAACCCGATCAAGTACCTGGCCTCTCCCCGCCTCTTAGCCGCGATCATCGCCGTGCCCCTCTTAACCGGGCTTTTTGATGTGGTCGGAATTTACGGCGGGTACCTGGTAGGGGTAAAACTGCTGGGAGCCAATCCGGGAGCCTACTTTTCCAGCATGGAATACGATGTCGTCCTCAAAGACATCTCTACCGGGGTCATCAAAGCGTTAAGCTTTGGAGGGATTGTGAGCTGGGTCTGCTGCTACAAAGGGTTCTACGCCGGACATGGGGCAGAAGGAGTGGGGAGAGCGACCACCGAAGCGGTGGTGCTCTCTTCGGTATTGATCCTGGTATGGGATTACTTCATCACCTCTCTGATGATTTAAACGCATCTCATTATACACACAACAAGGGTGGAAGCAGAGGCCATGATCCGTATTGTGGAACTCTACAAGGCATTCGGTACCCAGGAGGTGTTACGGGGGGTGAACCTGACCATCCCCTCTCAACAGATCACCACCCTTATGGGGTGCAGCGGGTGTGGGAAGAGTGTCCTCCTCAAGCATATCATCGGCCTGCTCAAACCTGATCGAGGCTCCATCCTCCTTGACGGAATCGATATCACCAAGCTGCGAGGACGGGCCCTCAACAAGGTACGGGAGCGATTCAGCATGCTCTTTCAGAGTGCTGCCCTGTTCGATTCCCTCACCGTCTTTGAGAATGTGGCTTTCCCCCTCCGGGAGAAGACACACCTCTCAGAGGAAACCATTGCCAAGCAGGTGGAAGAAAAGCTCGAGCAGGTAGGGCTCAGCGGTATGGAGAACAAATACCCGGCCGAGCTCAGCGGGGGGATGAAGAAGCGGGTGGGCTTAGCCCGTGCCCTGATCACCAATCCAGAGATCATCCTCTTTGATGAGCCGACCGCTGGCCTGGACCCGGTCATGGGGAGGACCATCCACCAGCTCATCTACGATACCTGGGAGCAGATCGGTTTTACCGCCGTGATCGTCAGTCACGAAGTCCCAGAAGTCTTTGAGATTTCCCATTACGTGGCCATGCTCTACAGCGGCGTCATTGTCGAGAGCGGCCCTACAGCCGCCATACGCAACTCTACCAACCCTGTGGTCAGACAGTTTATTGATGGGTCCCTGGCCGGACCGATCGAAGCGTGAAACGGGTGAGGAGAATGCAGAAGATCACAACAGAGGTGGTAGTCGGAATTTTTGTCCTGGTCGGCATTTTGGCCTTAGCCTACCTCTCCATCCAGCTCGGAGAGGTGAAGGTATTCCAGCCGAAACGCTATCAGGTATCTGCCGAGTTCGATTCGGTCGCCGGACTGAAGACCGGTGCCACGGTAGAAATCGCTGGCGTTCCGGTGGGAACGGTGGAGAAGATCCTGTTACACGATTATCGGGCTCTGGTTATCATGAGCATTATCCCCTCGGTAAAGCTCCAGGAGGATGCGATCGCTTCGGTGGTCACCCGGGGGATCATCGGGGACAAATACATCCAGATCACCCCCGGAGGATCAGATCGCCTGATCCCTCCTGGAGGGAAGATCCGCGATACCGAATCGGCTATCGACCTGGAAGGCTTGATCCGCAAGTATGTCTTCAGTGATAAGCAAGGAGGAGATTCTCTATAGATCCTCCCTCTGCCTCTGACAGGAAATTTGTCTCCGGTCAGAGGGCAATCTCGGCTGGAAAATTCGGCCCAGATAGCGTAAACTGTCATGACTATTCCGGCCCCGCGACACAGGCTGGCCAGCAGAGGCCTGCCGGGGTGCGAGGCTTCAGGAGAGGAAGGAGAGGGGAGACAAGAGCATATCCGGACGCTGGAGAGAGATCTGGTGTCACTGGAGAAGGGAGGAGGGCGTATGCGTATGAGCTATCGACAGCGAAGGCTCGGCCTTGTTGTGATGATCTGGCTGCTGGTTATCCTGTCCCTGGGCGGGGCCAGAACTCCTCTGCCCCGGGCAGGGGGGCTCCAGGGACAGGCGTTGGCCGCGACTCCCTCCCCGCCACCGCTGGTCCTCTCCCTGGAGGAGTGTATCAGGCGGGCACTCGAACAGAACCCGGAGATTCGGGAAGCCCGGGCAGGGGTGCAGGTGGCCCAGAGCACGCGGGATGCGGTGGCGGCCAACCGCTATCCCCAGATCGATCTGCTCGCCGCCATCGGTCCCTCCCCCCGCGCCCGGGGCAACCACCTCTTTTCCCCGGATGAAAAGGATGATATCGTCATCACCGACATCTTTGCCCGCATCGATGCCAGCATCATCCAGCCCCTGTATACCTTTGGCAAGCTGAGCAACGGTATTAAGGCGGCGACCCATGCCGTGCAGGTGGAGAAGGCCCAGGTCCGGGTCAAATCGGCCGAGATCATCCGCAAAGTGGCCGAGTTTTACTACGGGCTGGTGCTGGCCCGGGAACTCCAGACCCTGCTCTCCGAGGCCCAGACCGAGCTGGACAAGGCGCGCCGGCGAATCCAGCAACTGCTGGAAGAAGGGTCAGAGACGGTGACCGAGATGGATCTCTTCAAGCTGGATACCTTCCGTGGACAGCTGGAGAAGTTTCTCAACGAGGCGAACAAGTCAGCCGCCCTGGCCCTGGCCGCCCTCCGGATGACCATCGGGATGGCGCCAGGAACTCCCTTTGATATTGCCACCAAGCGGCTCGTGCCGGAAAAGTATCCGCTGCAGGCGCTCTCTGAATATATCGAGACCTCCCGCCACCTTCGTCCTGAATTCACCCAGCTTCGGGAAGGGCTGGCTGCCCGTAAAGCGCTGATCACCGTGGCCAGACGGGCCTACTATCCTGATGTCTTCATCGGGGTGATTGCGGGCCTGGCCAATGCGGATAACCGGACCGACATCGATAATCCCTTTATCCACGATCCGTTCAACGAGTCGTTCGCCACGCCGATCCTCGGCCTGCGCTGGTCGCTGAACTTTGCCGCCACGGCGGCCAAGGTGCGGGGGGCAGAGGCAGAGTATCGCAAGCTGCTGGAGAAGAAGGCGTTGGCCGAGACCGGGATTCCGGTGCAGGTGGAGCAGGCCTATCGGGAGATTGTGGAAGCACAACAGACCATCACGGCGACGGAAAAGGCGTATAAGGCGGCTCGCAAGTGGCTGGTGGCGGCACAGGCCAACTTCGATTTGGGGATCGGTGAAGCCAGGGATCTGGCCGAGGCCTTTACCGAGTACCTGAAGATGCGGGCAGAGAACTTCCGGGCCATTTACCGCTTTAACCTGGCGGTGGCCCGGCTCGAGCAGGCGACCGGCATGAGTACGCAAGAGTATCATCGTTAAGCTAAGCTGGCAGGAAAACCGATGTAAAAAACGTGCTCTATTGTTTATGGTGGGAGATCTCTACTTCCAGTAACTCAGCGACTCATCGATTTCACTTTCTCAGTAGCGTATGCGCTCTCCGCTCATACAGAACATCACTTGTCTTTTTATGCTCCTGCTGGTTTTGGGGCCATACTTTGGAGGATCTGTAAAGGCTGAAAGGCTCGCTTCAGCGTACCTATGGATTACCACGATTCCTCCCCGGCCTCCCGACGCCATCAGCGGTTCGGCCTTTGTCCGCCGGACGCGGAATATGACAAGGCGAGAATGGGAACGAGCAGCGCTGCAGGAGCTACAACGCGGCAATATCCCGATGTTCTTGCGGAGACTTACCCCGGTGCACCTCTCCTATACCCCTCCTGGTAGGAAGCCGCTGCAAGCAACGATCTGGGTCATGCCAGACTATCTGGCCATCGGCTCGGATGCAGATTTCCTGCGTATCCCGCTCTCCTACCCGGCTGCCATCACCATCGCCAACACCTTTGGATTCGTTTTGCCGACCTGCAAGATGGTAGATGCCATCTATCGGCAAGCGGCCGTCCATCTTCGTCCCCAACCCCTACC
>RFHZ01000122.1 GCA_003696125.1 Nitrospinota bacterium | reverse complement strand
TCGGTGATCGGGATCCCGGAGATCCGGTACCGGGCCATCACTTCGAGCGCCTCACTCACCCGCTGGTGGGGGGACATGGTGACCGGATCGACGATCATGCCGCTCTCAGACCGCTTGACCTTATCCACCTCGGCCGCCTGGGCCTCCACCGAAAGATTGCGGTGGATGATGCCCACCCCCCCCTCCTGGGCCAGGGCAATGGCCAGACGCGCTTCGGTTACCGTGTCCATGGCCGCACTGACCAGGGGGATATTCATGCGGATCCGGGGGGTCAGCTGGGTCGATACATCCACCTCTGCGGGGAGAACATCTGATTTAGCCGGTACCAGAAGGACATCATCAAAGGTCAACCCTTCTCGTAAGTTGTTGGTCAACATGCAAAGCTCTCCTCATCGAGAGTAATGATGTAAGCAATGGGAAAAGTGATATGCTCCTCCGTGTCCTTCAGTATACCAGAATTCTGCCTTCGCGATAAGACCTATTTCCCGATACCATCCCCCCTTGCTCCGGTCCCGGCGCAGAGGGGAGGAGTCCGGCACGTCCTTCGCGCAGAGGGAAGGCGTTTTGCCTGTATTAACAAGGAGTTAAAAAATTTTTCTCCTCGGAAATGAAAGAATACTTGACAAGAGCGATGAGCTGTGCCAAAATGAGAGTCGGTTCAAATCAGGTTACAGATTTCTCTCCGTTTGCTACCTCCTCGTTTAACACAGGGGTATCCCCCTTGTCAATGATTTTTTCACCAAAGGGGAGTGTTTTCTTTTTGGTGGGTGGACCGGTATAACCGCAGGGGGTACGACGTGGACGTCACGGTATGGCGGAGAGCTCTGGAGCTCATTGAAGAGCAGATCGGGGCAACAAAGTTTGCCACCTGGTTTGGTCCGATTCAATTCCTCTCGGCAAACGGTGAGTCCCTGACCTTAGGGGTTCCCAACACCTTCATGAAGGAGTGGCTGATCGAGCACTACCAGCCTCTCATCACCGATACCCTCTATCGACTGACGCAGACACGCTACACCCTTCACTTCCACACCGAGATCGATGAGGCCCTGGGGGGTGACGACCCCTATTCCCTCGATCCCTATCCTCCCGTATCCGCCGTCTGGGAAGAGAGAGAAGCAGAGGAGAGAGAAGACGCGGTCTATAATCCCCAGATGACCTTTGAGAACTTCGTCGTCGGTTCCTGTAACCAGTTTGCGCATGCGGCCTGCCTGGCGGTGGCTGACCGGCCGGCCCAGGCCTATAACCCGCTCTTCATCTACGGGGGGGTTGGGTTGGGAAAAACCCATCTCCTGCACTCCATCGGCAACTTCTTAAAGGCGAACCGGCCCGGCTTTAAAGCCTGTTACGTCTCCTCGGAGAAGTTCCTCAACGACCTGGTGGATGCGCTGCGCTACGATCAGATCATGGATTTCCGGGCCCGCTACCGCAAGAACGATCTGCTGATGATCGATGACATCCACTTCATCGCCGGTAAGGAGCGGACACAGGAGGAATTCTTCCACACCTTTAACGCGCTGTACGAGGAACGCAAGCAGATCGTCCTCTCCAGTGATCGGCCTCCACGGGAGATGGCCACCCTGGAGAGTCGCCTGCGTTCCCGTTTTGAGTGGGGATTGATCGCCGATCTGCAGCCCCCAGACCTGGAGACCAAGATCGCCATCCTGAAGAAGAAGGCTGAGCAGTTGAAGATCACGCTTTCCGACGATCTCCTCTTCCTCATCGCCAGCAACATCAGCGCCGATGTGCGCAAGCTGGAAGGGGCACTGAACCGGCTGGTGGTCCATGCCTCCCTGACCGGAACGCATATCGATGATGAGGCGGCCCGTCACATCTTAAAGGATGTCTTAGAGGGGAGCGACCAGGTCATCACGGTCAGTTGGGTGCAGGAGGTGGTGGCCACCTACTATGGCCTGGACTGCGCCGCCCTCCTTTCCAAAAAGCGCCATCGCGATATCAGCTTTGCCCGCCAGGTGGCCATGTACCTGGCCCGGGAACTGACCACCGCTTCCCTCCCCGAGATCGGGAAGAGCTTTGGAGGACGCGATCATACCACGGTCCTGCACGCCTGTCACAAGGTCAAGGAACTGATGGCCCGGGAAGAGAGGTTTGCCGAGGAGATCGCCCAGCTGAAGAGGATGATCCGCAAATAGCCTGCTGGCAGGACCTCTGTCTCGCCAGAGCTCCTCTGGCCTGTATTTTCCCGGTTTGCACTTGACTTCCCGACCGATTTGTGGCATAGAAAGAGGAGAAGGTGTGGATCATGATCATGCCATGAAGCGAAGGGAGAGAAGAATGGGACAGAAAAGG
>RFHZ01000121.1 GCA_003696125.1 Nitrospinota bacterium | reverse complement strand
TACATGCCGCTGGCACGGTACGCCATGTACGCCTGGGGAGCCCAGATCCTTGCCGCCCCTACCTGGGACCGGGGCGAGCCGTGGATCTCCACCCTCCGTCACACCGCCAAAGAGGGACGGGTATATGTTGTCGGCTGCTGTAGTCCCATGCGCAAAGAGGATATCCCGGATCGTTTCTCCTTCAAAAAGGATTTTCTCCCGGATCGGGAGTGGCTCAATCCTGGCGACAGCACCATTATCGACCCTGATGGGAAGTTCCTTGCCGAGCCGGTGCATAACCAGGAAACGATCCTCTATGCAGAAGTCGATCCACGCCAGTTACGCGGTCCCCGTTTCCAGCTCGATGTGGCCGGACACTATGCGCGACCCGATATCTTCGAGTTAATTGTGCATCGCGAAGCCCGCCCTCTCATCCGCACCGTGGAGGATAGGGGGAAGCCAGAGGAACGGGTGGCAGAAGAGGTGGGCGGCGAGCAGGAATAAGACCGTCATCTTTTCCTTGCCTCCCCAGGGAAACTTCGGGTATACTACCCCAAGTGCCTGTACAGGCCCTGAAGTTTCACCTGGTTAGATACTTTGACCATACCTCGTTGCCCAACGAGAGAAGATAGAAGGAGGCAGGAGATGTTCCAGATGAGCGGACCGATGTACGATCCGGAGTGGGTTGTGCCCATGCGCGAAGAATTGACTGCTGTCGGCTTTCAGGAGTTGCTCACGCCGGAAGAGGTCGATGCGGTCTTGGGCCAGCAAAGCGGAACCACCCTGGTCGTGATCAACAGCATATGCGGGTGCGCGGCAGGGAATGCGCGTCCCGGTGTGGCCATGGCCCTCCAGCACACGGTGATCCCGGATCGACTGGTTACCGCGTTTGCCGGTCAGGAACGAGAGGCGGTCCAGCGGGTACGCGAGTATCTCGCCCCCTATCCTCCCAGTTCTCCCTGCATTGCGCTCTTCAAGGAGGGTACCCTGGTCAAAATGATCGAGCGCAAAGATATCGAGGGGAGAGAGGCTACGGCGATTGCTCAAGAGCTTAAAGCCGCCTTTGCGCAGTATTGCAGCAGGCCCGGCCCCTCGATCCCTCCAGAGGAGTTTGCCCAGCTCGCCTTTGTCCCGCAATGTGGCAGCACTATCCCCTCGTTTAACCCGTAAAGAATCAACCAGGCCCACCTGGAAGCAGGTGGGCCTGAGGAGCCGGTAGGGGCGGTGAGGAGGAGTCCCGGCTACGCAACCCGGAGCACGATGTTTCCATAGTCATCCACCCCGGCGACCCCCTTCGGGCCGATCACCATGGTACACTCCCGCTCTTCGATCAGGGCCGGTCCGTCCAGTTGCATGCCTGGACGGAGTCTGTAGCGGTCGTACACCGGGCAGCGCACAAATCCTTCCCGTTCCCCGAAATAAGCTTTCCGTTCTCCCTTGACCGGCTCCCCTGCCTCCTGTCGATCCAGAGGCTGGATCTGCACCACGGGACGGGGACCATGGGCCAGGAGTCGCCAGTTCATGCTCTGAATCGGCACCCCGTGCACCATACGACCGTACTGTTCCCGGTACACGTGGTGAAAGGTCTGGATCAGCTTCTCCCGGTCCTCTACGGTCAGGGTGCGCTGGGGGATCGGGATATTCACCTCAAATCCCTGTCCCAGGTAGCGCATGTCTGCTGTCCGCACCAGGGTGATCTCCTCCTCTGCCACGCCAGCCTCTCGCAGCAAGGCGATCGCCTCTTTGGTCATCTCGGCGTAGATGGTGTTGATCAGGTCGATATCCAGGTCCTCCAGTTCCTGCACATGAGAGCGGACCAGGTCAAAGGAGAGGGGAGCGGTAAGAAAACCGAAGGCGGAAAGGACCCCGGCACCGCGGGGGAAGATGACCCGGGGAATCTTCAGCAGATCGGCCATGCGGTGGGCAT
>RFHZ01000014.1 GCA_003696125.1 Nitrospinota bacterium | reverse complement strand
GGGGGCATTCTCTACGAGGTGCGGGTCAGTTATCCCAGAGAGGTGGCCTGGTGGGCGTTGAGCTGGGGGAGTGAGGCTGAGATTTTAGAGCCGCCGGAGTTGCGGGAGTATGTGGCAGAAGAGGTGCGGAAGATGGCGGTGCTCTATGGGGAAGGGGGAGAACGATGAAAACCTCCTTACAGCAGGGAGACCGGCAGTCGCTTCGGAGTCTCGTCGATGCTCTGCGACATGGTCTGCAGGAGAATCTGTGGGGTGTGGTCCTCTTTGGCTCCGCCACCAGAGGAGAGGCCGGGGCAGAGAGCGATCTCGATCTCCTCTTGGTCGCCGATGGGCTTCCGGAGAAGTTTACTATTCGGATGCAGTACCTCCGGCAGATGGTTCCCGGAGAGATGCGAAGCATGGTTTCGTTTATTGCCAAGACCCGGGCCGAGTTTGAGGGGAGTTTCCCTTCGTACTATCTCGATATTGGGGTCGATGGGATTATTCTGTATGATCGAGAAGGGTACATGCGTCAGAAACTCATCCGTATTCAGGAGTTGATTCGGCTGGCCGGTCTGCACCGTCGTCGCTTCGATCACGGGTTTATCTGGGAATGGGGGAAACCACCCACCGGTCCTTGGCGGATCGACTGGAGTGGGGTATATATGGACTCTGAACAGGCAGATGAAAAGGAGGAACAGTGATGAGAGACGACTACACGCATATAACCGTGCTCCTGGATCGCACCGGGTCTATGGAGGCCATTCGGGATGATGTCATTGGTGGCTTCAATGCCTTTCTCGAGGAGCAGAAGCGGGAACCGGGGCAGGCGACGCTGACCCTGGTGCAATTCGATACTCAGGATCCGTATGAAGTGCTCCACCATTTTGCCCCGCTCCAGGAGATTCCTGCCCTCACCCGGGAGACGTATGTTCCGCGGGCCGCCACCCCTCTTCTCGATGCGCTGGGCCGGGGTATTAACGAGCTGGAACACAGTCTTGCGGTGATACCGGAGGCAGTCAGACCGTCGAAGGTGGTGTTTGTGGTGATCACCGATGGGCAGGAGAACTCCAGCCGGGAATTCCGGAAAGAGCAGATCGTGAAGATGATTAGAGAAAAACAGGAAAAGGACGGCTGGCAATTTGTATTTCTGAGCGCGGACCTGGAGGCCATTGAGGATGCCATGGGCTATGGGTTTCACGCTGCATCGTCGATGGCTTTCGATAAGACTGAGTCTGGGGTTGGCGATGCCTTTGCCTCTCTCTCCGCTCGCCTTGCTGACTACCGGGGAGCACGGGCTTCAGAAGTTGCCTTTCACGAAGAAGATCGCCAGAGACAAGAAGGGGAACGACGGAGGAGAAGGTAAGGGGGGCCGATTTATCGGGAAAACGGTACCTCTTACTGGACAGGCCGTTGTCCTGGTCAGCGGGATTGGAGGAGGGTAGCGCGTTACCTGGAGGGTGAGAGATGCTTCCTCTGCAGAGTGAACTACGACGTTTTATCGATCTCTTGCAATCCCGCTGGGGAGACGATCTTGTCGGCGTGATTCTCTTGGATACCTGTCCTGCCCCCAGAGAGGGGAAGCGGCTGGAGTTACTGGTGATCAAGAGGACTTTTCCTCTGAATCATCTGGCAAGGCACCAGGAGATCACCGGCATGATGAACGAGCTGTCTCCAGGGTTTGTCAACCAGATCGCCGTTTTCCCGGTGACCCCTGCAGAAATCCCCACCGGAAAACAAGGCACGACCAGCGCGCTTCGAGGGACGATTCTCTATGATGCATGGGGGACATTGTTCTCTTTATACTGATGTATATTGGGAAAGGTCTTTCTAAACAACACAGAGGATTAGAGGCCTCACCTCTTTTAAAGTTACGCGGTCTTGGGAGGCAAATCATGCTAGACCTAGCTACACTTGAGTCTACCCTACAGGTCTACCTTCAGCAATGCTACCCAGCCATGATCCGTCAACGCTATCATCTATTCCTGGCTAAAGGAGGTCCAGAATATCCCCATCTCCCTGAGCAATCGCTGCTAACACATATTCTGAATGGCATTTTCGGCTTAGCCCGGCTGATCCGTTTTCTCCTGGAACAACGCGTATCTCTTCCTGGCTTGGATGAGTCTGCCTTGCGTCGAGCCTTTGCTCTTTACACTCTGCATGAAATCCACAAACTTCCTATGGTAGACCGGATTGGTCCATCGGAATTTGCTATTCCGCTAGAACGCTTGCAGCAGGAATATGAACGGCTCGATCTCAGAACATTTGCGGATCTCGATGCACACCTGATACGGATGGCCAATGTCCACAAACGGAGTCCTCATCAAGGAGACTTGTTATTGACTGCTACTGAAGGGGCCCCTCTGTTGCGAGTGTTGGTACGATTGGCCGATGCAATGGCTTCAGCAACGTCATTGGATGAAGCTGCGTCTTCATTACGGAATTGGCTAAAGCACCTGGGCCCAGAGTTTGCACCCAATACAGGACGTTTTGCTCTATACTGGCATCAGCTTCGGGATGTACGGGGTGTTCTTACCAATATCATTCATCAAGTCGTAGCAAAACGCTTAGAGAATACATACCACTTCTATCCCTTACTCTTCTTTTCTACTGGCCTATTGTATATCGCTCCTTGCTTATCTCATAGACAAAACTTTGATCGACACACTTTTATCGATCACGCTGTGTCCGATATACTCAAATCCTTAGTAAGCAGCGGAGATCCACGAGTAATGGCCAGAGAGGGATTGCGTCGGCAAAAATATGATTTCGAAAGCTATACCTACACCTTCACTGACGTTCCAAATCTATTAGAT
>RFHZ01000120.1 GCA_003696125.1 Nitrospinota bacterium | reverse complement strand
TCATAACGCTCCCTGTACCAGGCCTCTGCCTTTTCCAGCTCGGCAGGGGTGACAAAAGGGGAGAGGAGATTGCGGTGCCCTGAGCCTACCCGGTATCTGACCGTCTCATAGCTCTGCTCTGGCCGCTGCAACCGCCGCATGGCATAGTTGAACGCCTCCCAGATCGTCCAGTAATCATCGATCAGGGTACCGTCGAGATCAAAGATGATCAGCTTCTTTCGTGCCATCTCTCCTGCGCCGCCTACCCCCCTGCCCGCAAAAAGGCCCAGGCCAGTTGACGGAAAAACTCCTGCCGCAAAGCCTCATCACCCCGAAGGAGGACAACCAGCCGGGTGCGGGGAAGCCGTATCCGCCCTCCTACCCTGGCCTCGGGCATGCGGCGTACCTGGAGCACCAGTTGTGACGGCGCCGGCAGGTCTGCCACCAGGTGGCGCTCCTCCTCATTCACCTCCACCACCCGGTAGGGCAGGTCCAGCGAGGCCATGACCCGCTCCAGGACAGGCAGCACCTCGGGCATGGCTATCCCCATCAGCTTTTCGATACGCTCCCCTCCTTCGGGGATGGATAAGGGCATGATGGCTCCCGGATCAGAGGTGAATCGCCTGCCCTTCGGCACTCAGACTGGCCTCCAGGATGGCTTCGGACAGGGTGGGATGCGCGTGGACCGTCATCAATACCTCGGCTGTTGTCGCCTCCAGGGTGCTCAACGCTCCCCCCTCGGCGATCATTTCGGTGGCTTCTGCCCCCAGGATGTGCAGGCCCAGGATCTCCCCGTATTTGGCCTCCACAACCACCTTGACAAACCCTTCCGTCTCCCCGACGGCCAGCGCCTTGCCACTGGCCTGGAAGGGGAATTTCCCTACCTTGATCTCGTACCCCTCTTCCCGCGCCTTCTCCTCACTCAGCCCGATGCTGGCCACCTGGGGCTGGCAGTAAGTGCAGCTCGGGATCTTCCGGTAGTCTATCGGTCCCCGCTCCACTCCGGCCATCCCTTCCACCGCGGCCACCCCTTCGGCCATCGCCACATGGGCGAGAAGCGGGGTGTTGATCACATCACCGATCGCATAGATGCCGGGAACCGTGGTCTCAAAGCGCTCATTGACCGTGATGAATCCCCGTCCATCCACCTCTACCCCGATCTCCTCCAGGCCGAGCTGGGCACTGTTCGGCGTCCGGCCAATGGCCATCAGCAGCTTGTCCGCCTCCAGCACCTCCTCCTGTCCCTCCAGGCTGACCCTCACCCTTTCCCCTACCGTCTGCACCTCCTGCACCCTGGTACGGGTCCTGACCTGGATCCCCTGCTTGCGGAAGGAAGCCTCCAGGGCCGAGGCGATCTCGGCATCCTCAAACGGCAGCAGGTGGGGGAGCATCTCCACCAGGGTCACCTGCGCGCCAAAGGTGGCGAAAAGATAGGCAAACTCTACTCCGACGGCCCCTCCCCCGATGATGATGATGCTCTTCGGGACTTCGGGAAGGACTAACGCCTCGCTGCTGGTCAGAATCTGCTTCCCATCCACACTCATCCCGGGGAAGAGCATGGGCCGGGATCCGGTAGCCAGGATGATCCGATCCGCCGTGATCTCCCTTTCCCCTTCTCCCCCGCTGATCGTGATCCGATGCGGCTGGGACAGGTACCCGGTCCCGCGCAACAGGGTCACCCGGTTCTTGCGCAGGAGATATTCCACTCCCCGCTCCAGGCGGCGGGCAATCCGGCGGCTCCGCTCTACGGCCCGGGCATAGTCGATCTGCACCTGGTCACAGATGATCCCAAACTCCGCGCTCCGGCGGAACAGGGAGAAGAGCTCGGCACTGCGCAGAAGGGCCTTGGAAGGGATACATCCCCAGTTCAGGCACACCCCCCCTACTTCCGCTTTCTCCACCAGGGCCACCTCCATCCCCAGCTGGGCCCCGCGAATCGCGGCCACGTATCCTCCCGGTCCCCCACCGATCACGGCCAGATGAAAGTGCTGCTTGGTCTCTGCCATCGTCTGTCCCCTATTCCTCTCAACCTATTCGAGAGCACGCTCAACGATCTCGGCGATATCCAGCGCCGCTATCGTCTCCTCCTGTTGCTTGGCCCGTATCCCATCCTCCATCATCTGCATGCAGAAAGGACAGGCGGTACCGACCATCTCCGCTCCGACCGACATCACCTCTTCGGTGCGGATATGATTGACCGGCCTTCCCTGCCGCACCTCCATCCAGGCATGCCCACCCCCGGCCCCACAGCAGAGTCCCCGCTCACGGGAGCGTTTCATCTCCAGCAGATGCGAACCGGGAATCGCTCGCAGAATATCGCGCGGCGCATCATAGATCCCGTTGTACCGCCCCAGATAGCAGGAATCGTGATAGGTGATCTTTCCGGATAGCGGCTTGGTCGGCTTCAGCCGCCCGCTCTGGAGCAGTTCGGCGATCAGCTGGCTGTGATGGATCACCTCGTAGTGCCCACCAAACTGGGGATACTCGTTCTTCAGCGTGTTAAAGCAGTGGGGACAGTGGGTGACGATGCGCCGGAACTTATAGCGATTTAAGGTTTCGATGTTCTGCTGGGCGAGCATCTGGAAGAGGTACTCGTTTCCGAGTCGCCGTGCCGGATCACCACTGCAGGTCTCCTCTTCCCCGAGGATGGCGAAATCGACTCCTGCCCGTTGCA
Organism: Nitrospinota bacterium; assembly: GCA_003696125.1. Taxonomy (GTDB): domain Bacteria; phylum Tectomicrobia; class Entotheonellia; order J063; family J063; genus J063. Next base: position 118 of record RFHZ01000120.1, on the reverse strand, counting down.
GGATTTTGGCCAGGGCAATGGTGGTGCGGACATTGCGATCGAACAGCGCACCGCTACACCCGACCCAGAAGAGGATATCGGCTTCCCCTTTCTCGGCCATGGTCTTGATGTCGAGTCC
>RFHZ01000119.1 GCA_003696125.1 Nitrospinota bacterium | reverse complement strand
AGGGGAAGGGGGGGCCTGGGTAACCGTACCGGTGGATGGGTCTGGTGGCTCTGGTGCCGCCACTTCCTCTATGACCTCATTACAGCAATACGTCCTTACCTGGATGATGCCATCGGTGATGATCGTATCTCCCTGGGGGAGACGGATCTTCTTCCTGGTGCGCGCGATCTGCCCATCCTTCTGGTAGCTTACATATGCCAGCCGGGGAGCGTTCAGGGTTACCAGCCGTGCCTGTTGCCACCGGAAACGGCTGTAGTACACCCGTAAGAGCTTATCCTGTAAGACGAGCTTACGGAAATCCTGGAGAGACTTCACGCTGTTTTTGGGACACAACCCGTACCATCGCCTCGCTGCTGCTGCCTCTCCTGCCTCTGGCCCTGGACCGATCAACTCCTCTGGTGACGGTTCATCGGGTAAGGTGGGGAGCAGCGAAGGGATATACCGTTCCTGCCGCTCTTCTAATCCACGCACCTGAAAAAAGGTGAGCATAGAGATGATCAGGGCAACAAGGCCGAGGAAAAGGGCGGTAAGTCCTATGACGAGGGCGACGGTAGATCGCGTACTATATTTGGTTCCGCTTGCCATCGGTGTATGGCCTCTCACTTTTATTATCTTCATTAATATTATAATTCATCTTACAGGAAAAGGAAAGGTTTCGAACCCTTTCTCTCCAGGCAGAGGAGTTTCTGCCTGACATGGGAAGACCTCTCCCTGGGGATCGGATCGTTCTCCAAACCAGACGACGGCGTAATGGAGAGAGACCCCCACTCCCATGGCCTGCCATCCTCTCCCTGCCCACCCCCCTTGTTCCAGGATGACCTCTCGATGAAGGAGGCTCTCTCGCCAGCGGGTAAAGGCACGAGAGGCGGTCACCCGTTTTGCGTTCCAGTAGGCGATCTCATACCCGTTACCAGAATAGCGATTGGCCGTAATCTCTCGTGGCTTGTTCCACATACCGGCCGCCGAGGCGTGATCAGAGGTGTAGCATACCGGCTTCCATATCCCCTGGTCTGACCAGCTGTGCAGGGTACACGGCTTTCCGGCGCTATTTTTCCTCTGCGCAGGTCTGTGTTGCTGGAGGTCGATGACATGCCACTGGGCAACCTGGGTCAAGGAGCGGGACAGAGGGATGGCCGACAGGCCATGCCTGGAACGATACGCATTGATGAGGCGTGCCAGAGCTATCTCTTCGCTGGACAGGCAGTGGCCAGGAGCAAAGCCATCTTCCGAGGCTATCATGTTTATTGATCTCGCTGTCCCACTCCAGGCGACTGCCCCGACCAGCAGCACGCAGCCTAACAGTAAGGTATAAGGGAGGTATCGCTTCGCCTGCCCAGACATCTCGGTGGATTCACTGGTAACGATCTTCGGATAGCGCTGGTTTCCCGCAAGCCAAAATTCTCTGCTTACAGTTACTTATCGTCACCGGGACGCGGGTTCTTTAACCGGTTCCCCTCATGAGTCTGCCTCTTGATACGCCAGCATCCTCAAGCGGCATTTGCTTTTCTTCTCCCTCTCCCGTATAGTAAGCACAGAGAACAACTGGCCAGCGTAGTCTCCATTGGAAGGAGGGAACCATGTCCAAGATGCCACAGGGAGGACCGCTTAAGGCACATCGACCGGTGATCATGGGGCGACGAGGGGTCATTGCCACCGCACACTATCTGGCCTCTGAAGCCGGCATGATGATGTTCCGTCAGGGAGGCAATGCCGTGGATGCCATCGTGGCGGCTGCGGCTGCCCTGAACGTTGTGGAACCGTACATGTCCGGCCTGGGAGGAATCGGACTGGCCCTGATCAGCCTGGAAGGGAACCCTCCCCGCATGTTGAACTTCAGTGGACAGGCACCGCAGGCTGCCGTCCCCACCGCCTTTGATGAAACCACGCAAGAGGTAGGGATCAAAGCCCCGCTGGTTCCCGGTAACCCGGCCGGCTGGCTGACCCTGCACCAGGCATACGGGGTACTCAGCCGGGAAGAGGTCTTTGCACCGGCCATCGACCTGGCCCGTCACGGCTATCCGGTCAGTCCACTCAACGCCCGCTTCTTTGCCGGGAATCGAGACCTGCTCACCGCCCATCCGGACACCGCTGCCATCTTTTACCCGGATGGACGCACCTTCGCCCCTGGCGAGATCCTCACCCAACCGGCCCTGGCCGACTCCCTGGCTGCCATAGCCGAAGGGGGGATGGCGGTGTTTTATGGGGGAGAACTGGGACGCCGTATTGCCGAATTCAGTGCACAGGAAGGGGGACTGCTCACACTGGACGATCTGGCCGCTTACCGTCCCCAGTGGCAGGACCCGCTCTCCATCGAGTTCGGTGATGCCACCATCTACACCACCTCTCCCAACTCCAACGGGTTCCAGATCCTGGAGACCTTGAACCTCCTGGAGCCTTTTCCTCTCTCTGCCATGGGGCACAACTCGGCCGAGTATCTCCATCATCTGATCGAGGCGATCAAGCTGGCCGTAACCGATCGTATCGCCTGCTGTGGCGATCCGGCCGTCGTCTCTGTGCCGGCCTCAACCCTGATCAGCAAGGCCTATGCCGACCAGAGACGCACCCTCCTTGATCCGGAACAGGCCGGTGTGGTGGCCGGAGAGCGGGCCACCCGGAACCCACCTGCCGGGGCGATCCCTCCCGGGCCTGTCTCCCCGTTTCGTTCCGGGGAGACGACGCATCTCTGTGCCGCCGATGCCGCCGGTACGGTGGTCAGCATCACCCAGACGCTTGGCAATGCCTTCGGATGCGGTCTGGTGGCTGGTAAGACCGGTATCCTGCTCAACAACCTGATCAAGTGGTTTGAGATCGATCCGGAGGTGGATGAACGGAATCTGGTAGCCCCGGGCAAGCGGGTAGCCACCAACATGAGTCCGACCCAGGTCTTCCGCAACCAGAAACCCTGCCTGGCCATCGGCACCCCGGGCAGCTACGGTATCCTCCAGACCACGGCGCAGATGCTCCTCAATTTCCTGGTCTTTGGCCTGAACGTGCAAGAAGCGATCGAAGCCCCGCGCATACGGGTCATGGCCGGAAAAGAGGTGGTGGTAGAGGACCGGATCGCTCCAGAGGTGCGGGCAGAGCTGGAACGACGCGGACACAGGCTGACCCTGCTCGGTGACTGGTCGGTGACGGTAGGGGGAGGACAGGGGCTGGCCATCCATCCTGCAACCGGTGTGCTGATGGCCGGAGCCGACCCCCGCCGGGATGGGTACGCCCTGGGGTATTAACCAGATCTCCGGCTTTTTCACTCCTTGAGCCGGGGGTCCAGGGCATCCCGCAGTCCATCACCCAGCAGGTTGAACCCGAGCACGGTCAGGAGGATGGCTATACCGGGAAAGGTGATGACCCACCAGGCCCGCAGGATCAGGGATTGCGCACTGCTCAGCCTGTGTCTT
>RFHZ01000118.1 GCA_003696125.1 Nitrospinota bacterium | reverse complement strand
GGGTATATCAGCAGGTGGGAACAGAGGTCCCCCGTTTCTTCTTTACCAGATTCATCAACCCTCCGGCCTTGATGATCTCCATGAGTGCCTCGGGATAGGGGGTGACATGAAAGGTCTTTCCGGAGCGAAGGTTCCGTATCTCCCCCTTTTCCAGCGATACCTCGACCCGATCCCCCTGCCGGATGTCATCCACCGCTTCCGGGCACTGGAGCACCGGCAGGCCGATGTTGATGGCGTTGCGGAAGAAGATACGGGCAAAGGTCTTGGCAATCACGCAGGAGATCCCACTCGCCTTGATGGCCACCGGGGCATGTTCCCGCGAGGAGCCAGAGCCGAAGTTCTCCTCGGCCACGATGATGTCCCCCGGCTCCACCTGCTGTAAAAACGTTGCATCATGGTCTTCCATACAGTGTTTGGCCAATTCCGCCGGATCACTGGTCATCAGGTAGCGGGCCGGGATGATCAGATCGGTGTTGATATCTCGTCCGTACCGAAACACCTTCCCTCGCAAGATCTCTGTCATTCCTTCTCTCCTTTCCGTGTCCTCCGTGTTTCTGTTCCCCTCTCTCAGGACTGAGGACTGTGTAACGAGTAATGAGGACTGAGGACTGAGTGATGAGGACTGAGGACTGTGTAAATTCTTTGTGCCTCTGTGCCTGGTCTTTCGTGCCTCTGTGCCTGGTCTTTATCCCTCCATGCCTCCGTGGTGTCTCTCCCCCAGCAGCCCACTTCAGGCAAACTGGCTCATCGCCTCCTTATCATCTATCACCTCACGCGGATCGGTGATATAACCGGTGAGGGCCGAAGCCGCAGCCACGGCCGGAGAACAGAGATAGGTCTCTCCCTTGGGATCACCGGTACGACCGATAAAGTTTCGATTAGAGGTGGAAAGCATCCGTTCTCCTTCTCCCACCACTCCCATGTATCCACCCAGGCAGGGACCACAGGTCCCTTCCGTCACCGTAAACCCGGCACGGGAAAAGATCTCGATGAGTCCCTCCGAAAGGGCCTGCAGGTAGATGTTATGCGTCGCGGGAATGGCTACCCCACGTGTCCAGGGAGCCAGGTGTTTTCCCTGCAGGATCCTGGCCGCTATCCGCAGATCTTCGATCCTGGCGTTGGTACAGGAGCCGATGAAGACCGTATCGATCTTGATCTTCTCCTGCATGGCCTGGCTTACCGGTCGCGTGTTGCTGGGGAGATGCGGGTAGGCCACCTGGGGCTCGATCCTGGTGGCATCCCACTCATAGATCCGGGCGTAGGAGGCCCCCTGATCCGCTTCTACCGGGTCGATAGGGCGCCTGGCCCGGCCTTCCTCATAGGCGAGCAGCTTCTGATCACAGGGGAAGATGGCGCTCTTGGCTCCCGCTTCAATGGCCATGTTGGCCATGGTCAGGCGGCCCTCTACCGAGAGATGCTCAATGGCCTCTCCCTGGTACTCCAGGGCCTGGTACAGGGCTCCATCATCCCCGATCTGGCTGATCAAGAAGAGGACCAGATCTTTGCCCGATACCCAGGGATTTTCTGGGACCCCATGAAACACCACCTTGACCGTTTCCGGCACCCTGAGCCAGAGCTCTCCCGTTGCCCAGGCGGCTGCCAGATCGGTAGACCCGATGCCGGTGGCAAAGGTATGGACCCCACCATAGGTACAGCTATGCGAATCCGCTCCCAGGACCAGATCCCCGGCCACCACGTATCCCTCGTCGGGGAGGAGGGCATGCTCGATCCCGCCCTGGCCGGTTTCAAAATAGTGTTTGAGGTTATGTTTACGGGCAAAATCCCGGCACACCTTGGCCATCCGGGCCGAGGGGATATCCTTGGCCGGCACAAAATGACTCATGACCAGAAACATCTTATCCGGTTCCGGGAAGGAATCGATCCCATGTTCCTCCAGGATCCTGATGGTCATGGAGGCGGTGATATCGTTACCCATCATCACATCCGGTTTCACGGTCACAAAATCTCCGGGAGCCACCCGGGCCTTTCCCGCTTTCTTGGCAATGATCTTTTCGCTCAGGGTCATCGGCATTGGTACCTACTCCTTTCCTTGACTCTTTCTCTTCTCCTGTTGCCTTAGACTGTAGCACTTCGCTGAGAAGGGGGTGAAGAGCAAACCGAGGCGGGAAAAACTTCCCCCTGGGACTATGAATTCCTGCTGGTAATATACGGAAATTTCGTGTAGAATGCAAATGGCTGGATGAGGAAAACCGTAGTTCGTCACGGAGGAGACAAAGAAAGGCAGGCCAAAGGCCACCGGACATCTAGGGGCGCAGCGCGCTGTGCCCCTACCTGCTGAAACAGTAAGGAATGAATCAGAGGGTCAAAGTATGCACAAGGAGGGTTTGTATGGAGAAACGATTCGGGAAGAAGCTCTCTCAGCTCATCGATGCGCAAAAGCTGGATCGACGCAAAGTCGCCGAACAGGCCGGAATCAGTCAGAGCTATCTCTACAAGATCGAGCATGAGTACTTCCGCCCACCCAAGCCGGTCATCGAAAACCTTGCCCGCCTTCTTGGACTCTCCTATGACGAACTGGTCTCGGATACAGAGTTTGCCCAGCCGATCAAGACCTATCGCAAGGTACCGAAAGCCGAGGCCTATCTCGAGGCAAAATTTGTGGAAACCCCGGAGTCCTGAACACTCAACACTGTCTATAGGGAGGAAAAGTTGGAAGGACAACGCCTATTTGGAGAAAACGATTGGGCGCTTATCCTGGGGGCCTCCAGCGGGTTTGGAGAAGCAACCAGTCTCGCCCTGGCCCAGGCCGGGATGAACATCTTTGGGGTGCACCTCGACCGGAAATCCACCCTGCCCAATGCGGAGCGGATCGTCTCCCAGATCAAAGCCATGGGCCGAGAGGCCCTCTTTTTGAACATGAATGCTGCCGATCCGGCCAAGCGGGCAGAGGCATTGGCGAAAATCGAAGCCCGGCTTCAGGCCACGACCCCGCCTGGCGAGCTCAAAGTCCTGCTCCACTCGCTCGCCTTTGGTACCCTGAAGCCGTTCATCGCCGACACCCCGAACGAGGAGATTACCCCGGCCCAGATGAATATGACCCTGGATGTCATGGCGCACAGCCTGGTCTACTGGGTACAGGATCTGGTACGCCGCAAGCTCCTGAGACGAGGGGGGAAGGTCTTTGCCATGACCAGTGCCGGAGGACAACGTGTCTGGCCCATGTATGGAGCGGTCTCGGCAGCCAAAGCCGCTCTGGAATCGCACGTGCGCCAGCTCGCCCTGGAGCTGGCCCCCCTGGGGATTACGGTCAATGCGGTACGGGCAGGGGTGACCGATACCCCGGCCTTGCGCAAGATACCGGGACACGAAAAGATGATCACCGTGGCGCAGGAACGGAATCCTGGGAAGCGGTTGACCACTCCCCAGGATGTTGCAGCCGGCATCGTGGCTCTCTGCCATCCCGGGACCTACTGGATGACCGGTAATGTCATCGGCATCGACGGGGGTGAGGATATCGTCGGCTGATCCCTTTCAGTCTGTTTTCTTGGGAGAGACCAGCACCAGGGTGCAGGGGGCACGCTTGCTCACCTGCTGGGCGGTTCCTCCCAGGAAGATGTCGAACAGCCCGCGTTTGCTGTGGGTCCCGATAATCAGCAGGTCGGCCTTAATCTCGGTAGCCACCTTCACGATCTCTTCGCGCGGATCGCCCACACGGAGAATCTTGGTGATCTCCAAACCGTTGGAGCGGAGGGGAGCAACGTACTCTTCCAGCTTTTGCTTCATGGAGTCATCGGTCCGGCGCATCTGATCTTCCCGGTAGTTGACCACCATCTCAGGGGGAAGGCCACTGGTCTTGATATCCTCATAGTCGTAGACGCTCAGGACATGAAGGTGGTTGGAAGAACCGCGAGCCAGGGCAGCAGCCACCTCTCTGGCCGCAAGGGCGTGGGCGCTGTACTGCTCCCATTTTTGGAGGGCGACGGCAAGCAGGATGGTAGACATGGAAGGCTCTCCTTTCTTCGGGCTGGTGGACATGCTCAACGAGCCTGAGCACAACCCTGGTTAGCCCCTGTCGCAGGGCATAATACCCATGCCCACTCCACAGACCGGTGGCTCGTACCGGTGGGGGGGATTGCATATTACCTCCCAGAAAACCGGTCTATCTGAAAGATCTTGCCAGGAATTCCATCATTACATAACCTGTTTCTCCCTGATTGTCAATATTTTTTTTCAACACGATTCTTGTTAACTGCTGCATGATGTTGCAAACCGGACGAACTCTTTCTCCTTTCCAGGCTGCCAGGGTTTTCTCCAGCGTCGCGGTAGCGGAGAGATCCCAGGAATATCCCCTCCTGCAGGAAAAACATTTGACAAAAGGAGGGGGATGACGTAAAGAGTAGACGCAGAGACGAGGAGTAACGACGGACAACGAGACATGCAAAGGAGGAAGTATGCCGAAGATCCTGATGATTCATGGAGCCAATATGAACTGGTTGGGCATTCGACAGCCCGAGATCTACGGACGGACCACGGCGGCAGAGTTGAACAAGATGATCGAAGACTACGCCCGGCAAAAACAGTTTGAGGTAGAAAACTTCTACTCCAACAGCGAGGCCGAGACGATCGATCGCATCTACCGGGCGTACGAGGAGGGATTTGATGCCATTGTCATGAATCCGGGAGGGTTCTCCTATACCGGATATGCCCTCAAAGATGCCCTGCTAGGGGTAAAGGAGCGCCTCCCCTACGTAGAGGTCCATATCTCCAACCACTATGCCCGGGGGATCCACTCGGTTATCGCCCCGGCAGCGGTCGGTGTGATCATGGGCTTCGGCATTCATGTCTACTTCCTGGGACTCGATGCCGCGCTGGAGATCATCAAGAAGAAGCAATCCTAAGATCATAAGAGGCCTGCCGATATAGGAGCACGATATGGAAGCCCGGTCTGTACATTCCTTCCCGCAACTCCTGTCCCGGGTACGGGTCCTCGACTTTACCCGGGTCCTTGCCGGTCCCTATCTCACCCGCTGCCTGGCCGCTCTGGGAGCGGAAGTAATCAAGGTGGAGCGACCGGTTTCCGGGGATGATGCGCGGGGGTTTGCCTATCACACGCAGGGAGAGAGTGGATACTTTCTCCAGCAAAACCACGACAAAAAGAGCATCGCCCTTGACCTGAAACATCCTAAAGGGGCAGCCATTGCCCGGGAGTTGTGTGCCCGGGCAGACGTGGTGGTGGAGAACTTTCGTCCCGGCGTGATGACCCGACTGGGACTCGACTATGCCACCCTCTCTGCCCGCCATCCCCGTCTCATCATGTGCTCCATCTCCACCTTTGGGCAGACCGGTCCCTATGCGCAGAAAGGGGGACAGGGAATGCTGGCCGATGCGTTGAGCGGGGCGATGGACATCACCGGGTTTCCGGATCGCCCCCCACCGGTCTTTCGTCTACCCGTCGCCGATATCCTGACCGGCGTTCACGGGCTGGGAGCCATCTGTGCCGCCCTCTATGCGCGGGAACAGACCGGCCGGGGAGCGTATATCGATCTCTCCTTACTCGACTGCATGTTTGCCCTGCAGGAATTCGCCGTGCAAAGCTACTTCTTGAGCCAGGGCACGGTCAAGGCCACCCGCGAAGGATACACCTTCCCGGAAACGGTGCCGTACGGGCTCTTTAGCGCCCGAGACGGAGCCGTAGTCCTGGCTGCCGGTCTGGATGCAAACTGGGCGCGTCTGGCCCAGGCCATGGGACGACCAGAGCTGGCCCAGGACCCTCGCTTTGCCACCTCTCCCCAGCGTATCCACCACCGGCGAGAGGTCGAGTCGCTCGTGCAGGAGTGGATCGGGCAGCAGACGGTCAAAGAGGTCACCGCCACCCTCGATGCACACGGTGTTCCCTGTGCCCCGGTCAAGACGGTGGAGGAAGCGATCCATGATCCCCAGATTCAGGCCAGACACATGCTGGTCACCATGACCCATCCGCTTCTGAGAGCCGTCACCTTCCCCAACCTCCCCTTCAAGATCGATGGAGCGGTTCCCACCCCCTCTGCCCTTGCTCCCCGTATCGGGCAGCACAATGCCGAAGTCCTCTCCCACCTTTTGGGG
>RFHZ01000117.1 GCA_003696125.1 Nitrospinota bacterium | reverse complement strand
CAGGGTAAAGGTGTATTGCAGGTTATCGGCACTCACCTCCCAGGTATCGACCATCTGGGGTTGTACCTTGAGCTTTTCATCCAGGGCAAAGAGCACATCGTAGATCATGTACCCGTGATTGCGAGAGATATAGGCGGTAGTCCAGATCGGATCGATCACCTTCAGATCGGCATGCGGGACGAATTTGAGGGTCCCTCCCCGTTTCGGTTCCCCTGCCGCTACCTCTCCCACGGCCAGGAAGAGGATTCCGGCAATAACAACCAGTGTCATACCCCAAGCAAAAGGTCGCCCTCTCATCAGAAACCTCCTTTCCGGTAGGCATAGGAAGCCGAGAAGTATTGCCCATCTCGACTTCCTATGAAAGCTCATCCCTCTGCCTGAGGTCCTACATGATGTCCTTACTTATCCAGCCAGACGTTCCAGAGGATAGGAGCTGGGAACTGGAGCACTCCCTTGACGTACTTACGATAGGCGCGATTGGCAACCCACTCTCCCAGAGGGACATACGGGACCTCTTTATAGGCGAGTTTCTGGATTTCTTCTGCCAACTGCTTCCGTTTGGCCTCATCGGTGGTTTTGGCCCAGGCGGCCCGCAACTCTTCCATCTTTTCACTACAATACCAGCCAAACCAGGCTCCACCACAGCCGCCGCGTACCCCCTGATTCACGGCCGGGGTGAAGAGATCGCCGAAGATCCAGGAGGTGTGGAAGAGATTCCAGCCTCCCTCTTCCGGTTTCTTCTTCTCCGCCCGGCGGGCGACCAGGGTGCTCCAGTCCATGGCCTGGAGATCCACCTTGACCCCGATCTTGGTCAGTAACTGATACGTCACCAGGGTAAAGGCATGCAGGGTCGCCAGATCGGTCGGGTCCATCAGCACCACCGGCCGGCCATCGTATCCCGCCTCCTTCATCAACTGCCTGGCCTTCTCCAGATCCTGCTGCATGATCGCTTCGGAACCGGCATCGGTTTCATAGGGACCACCACACATGAAGTAGGCAGGGCACTTGCGGTAATACTTCTTATCCCCGATGGCTGCCTGCAGGTACAGCTCCTGAT
>RFHZ01000116.1 GCA_003696125.1 Nitrospinota bacterium | reverse complement strand
TACATGCTCCTACGGGACCCGCATAACCTCTTTCACCGGCATGCCCTGGCCATTGCCCTGGCCATTGGTGGGATCATGGCCCTGTTGCAGCCGCTCAGCGGTGATTTCTTAGGCAAGCAGGTCGCCAGGTACCAGCCGGCCAAACTGGCTGCCCTGGAAGGGCAATGGGAAACCAGGCGGGGAGCACCGCTCCGCATCGGCGGCTGGCCGGATGTGCAGGCCGAGGAGACACGTTATGCCCTGGAAATCCCCTATGGATTGAGCATCCTGGCCTTTGGTGATCCCCAGGCAGAGGTACAGGGACTGAAGGAATTCCCACCGGAGGACCGGCCACCGGTGGTGATCGTCCACCTCGCCTTCCAGGTCATGGTAGCCGCCGGTCTGGTGATGCTGGGAGTAGGGATGGTGGGGGGATGGCTGGCCTGGCGACACCAGCGGCTACCTGATAGCCGCTGGTACCTCTGGCTGGTGGTCGGCTGCGGTCCCCTCGGCCTTCTCGCCGTTGAGACCGGCTGGATCGTCACCGAGGTAGGACGCCAACCCTGGATCATCTATGGGGTCATGCGTACCGCCGAGGCGGTCACCCCGATGCCCGGCCTGGTCGTCCCCTTCTCCTTCTTCACCGCCCTCTTCCTCTTTCTCGCCGTCGCCACCCTTTTCCTGCTGCGACGCCAGGTGTTCGAGCCTGTCCCTCTCCCCTCTTCGCCTCAGCAGGAGACCGGCCATGCCTCTGCTTGAAGTCTGGATCGGCGGTATCATGCTGGCTGCGCTGATACTATACGTGCTCTCAGGAGGAGCCGATTTCGGGGGTGGGGTGTGGGACCTGTTTGCCACCGGGACCCGGGCCACGGCGCAGCGAGAGCTCATTGCCCATGCCCTTGCCCCTATCTGGGAAGCGCATCACGTCTGGTTGATCGTGGTCATCGTCATATTCTTTACCGCCTTTCCCACCGCCTTTGCCACCATGACCACCATCCTGCACATCCCCTTTGTCTTGATGCTTATCGGCATTGTGTTGCGCGGCTCTGCTTTTGCCTTTCGCGCTTACGGTATCCAGTCTGGCCGGGGACAACGTCGCTGGAGCCTGCTCTTTGCCATCTCCAGCCTGATAACCCCCATCATGCTGGGCGTCATTGCCGGGGCCATGGCCTCGGGGACCATCCCCACCCACCAGGAAGGGGAACCCGCCCTCAGCGACTTCTTTACTCCCTGGCTCGCTCCCTTCCCGCTGGCCATCGGGTTCTTTACCCTGACCCTGTGCGCCTTTCTCGCCGCGGTATATCTGATCCTGGAGACCGATGATCCTCGCCTCCAGGATGACTTCCGGTGTCGTGCCCTCTACTCGGCCCTGGCCGTCGGGGTGCTGGCCTGGATCAGCTTTCTGCTGGCCGGAACCGGAGCACCACTCATCCGGCACGGGTTGAGCGAGAGGGGATGGTCGATCCCCTTTCATCTCTGCACCGGCCTGGTAGCCCTCGGGGCGCTCTGGGCCCTCTGGAAACGCCGGTTTCACCTCGCACGTATCCTGGCCATCCTCCAGGTTACCCTGATCATCCTGGGATGGGGTCTGGCGCAATTCCCCTATCTCATCGCCCCGGATCTGACCCTGCAGAACAGTGCTGCCCCGGCTTCGGTGCTGCGTCCCCTGCTGATCATCCTCATTGCCGGAGCCTTTGTGCTGGCCCCTTCCTTCTGGTACCTCTATGCCGTCTTTAAGGGGAGGACCCGTCCCGGCCAGACCCGCTCGCGGGCCAGGCGATAGCCGATCTCCAGGATCGCCTGCAGGCTCTCCACATCCTGCCGGTTGTAGGCGATCAGGGTATCCAGGGCTCTCCTCTCTCCTCGACGATACCGCTGCCAGAGGAGGACGGCGTCGTACCCACTCAGCCCGGCCACCTCGGGTGCCCGCCGGATCCCCAACGCCTGTTCTATGCGTTTCAGCCCTCCCCGGTACCCCAGGCGCCTGCAGAGGAAACGGAGATCGAGATGGACCTGGTAAAACGCGATACCCAGATCCCGGGCCAGGAAGGGGATATCGAACTGCTTCCCGTTAAAGGTGACGATGAAGTCGTAGCGGCGCAGCGCCTCTTCCAGGGCTCCCAGGTTCTTCCCGGCGATAAAGGGACGATACGTCTCACCGTCGTACAGACCGACCAGGGTGGTGCTCCGGTACCCGGCGGCTCCCCCGTTGGTTTCGATATCCAGGAACACGGTGTGGGGAGAGAATTCCGGGTAGAGTCGCCAGAACATGCTGGGGGGAAGGAGTTGGGCAAAGAAGTAGATGTTCCGGTAGGCCAGCGCCTCCTGGGAACGGCGCAGGTAGTGGAGAATCAGGGAGGTGTGACGGCGGAGGGGGATGCGCTCTGGGGCGTTGAACACATCCTGCCAAGAGAAGAGCCCGGCTTCCCAGAAGCGCTGTTCTGAGCGGGAACCGATCCCCGGGATATGGAGAAAGGTCTGGGTGAGCATGTCTAGAGGATGGTCCACCCTCCATCGGCCACGATCACCTGGCCGGTGATATAGTTGGCCGCGTCAGAGGCGAGGAAAATCAAGATGGCAGTTATTTCACTCATCTCGGCCAGCCGGCCCAGGGGGATCCGTTTCAGCGTGTTCTGCAGCATTCGCTCGTCGGCAAAGGCCTGCTCGTTCATAGGAGAGAGGAAATAGCCAGGAGCCAGGGCATTGACCGTGATGTTATGGCGGGCCCATTCGAGGGCCAGGGAACGGGTGAGATGGATCAGCGCAGCCTTGCTGGTCCCATAGGCGCCCAGATGGGGAACGGCAACGGTACCGGCCACCGAGGCGACATTGATGATCTTCCCCCCTCCCTGCTTCTTCATCACCTTGCCCACGGCCTGCGCACAGTCGAAGGCCCCGTTGAGATTGACGGCCAGGGAGCGGTTCCACTCCTCTGGTGACAGGCTCTCCAGCTTTCCGGTCACGGCAATCCCCGCATTGTTGACCAGGATATCGATCTTACCGCATCGGGCCACCGCTTCGGCCACCACCTCTTCCACCCGGTGCGGATCAGAGACATCTGCCTGCAGGGCCAGCGCCTGCCGGCCGCGGGAGCGCACCTGCTCTGCCACCTGCTCCAGTGCCGGTTTGTTACGACTGGCCACGATGACATCAGCCCCCACATCGGCAAAGGCCAGGGCGGTTGCTGCCCCGAGTCCTCCACTGGCTCCGGTGATCAGTGCCGTCTTCCCGGTCAGGGCAAAGTAGTGGACATCCATCCTCCCTCTCCTCTACAGCAGGCGATGGAGCTCTGCTCCATCCTTTTCCAGCAGGGCATCGGTCAACTCCGGAATATCATGGGTGGGAATCTTGCGTGTATAGAGTCGCTGGGCATAAGCATCGAGCAAGGGGACCTTGATCCGGGTCTTCTTCATCTCTCCGGCGCGCCGTACCAGCGCATCTTTGCTGAGGGAGACCGGGAACCTGGTGCCGATGAAGATCTTGTTCCGCTTATCCTTGATATCGAAGACAAAGACCTGGGCAAAGATATCGATCCAGCTCTTGTACACGGCCCGTGTCATCTCGCTCCCATATCCACTCAGCTCACCGATCAGGTTGAAGGCCACCACGCCCCGGGGTGAGAGACGGCGATGCACCAGCTCAAAGAACTCTCGCGTCATGAGGTGGAGCGGGACCGCCTCCGAGTAATAGGCATCGTGCACGATCAGATCATAGGTCTTCTCCTGCTGTTCCAGGAAGGTGCGGCCATCCTCGATATAGACCCGCAGGCGCTCATCTGTGGTGAAGTAGAAGTACTTCTGGGCAATGGCCAGAACCGCCGGGTCGATCTCGACCACCTCGATATCCATCTCGGGAAAGTCGTGATGGAACTTCTTGGGAGAGGAGCCTCCCCCCAGGCCGATGAAGAGGACGGTCCGGATCTCCGGATTGATCACCAGAGAGAGGAAGAAGTAATCGTTATAGACGAAGTTGGTGCGATTCGGATCGGTCAGGAACATCCCGCTCTGCCAGGAGGAATCAAAACGCAGATAGCGGGACTGTCCATCCTCGGTGACCAGGATATGGTGGTAATCACTGGTCTCCCTATGGATGACCTTCCCGCTCGTACCGTAGTCAAAGGGGTTTTGCCGTCTCACGGCCTGCACAAGACTCCGGAAAAAGTCTCGCCAGGAGATATTCTTCTTCATGCTGATCCCATTTCATGCCTGGCAGGAGAGTATCATTTTCCTGCTTCATTATACGAAGAAACACCAGCCGGTGCAAGGAAAAGAATACCCCTCCTCCTTGTCCTCTACCCAGAATTTTGCTAAGGTAGATGGGGCGGGATAATGAGTAACGAGTGATGAGTAACGAGTGATGAGTAATGAGTGATGAGTAATGAGTGATGAGTAATGAGTAACGAGTAATGAGTGATGAGTGATGAGTAATGAGTGATG
>RFHZ01000115.1 GCA_003696125.1 Nitrospinota bacterium | reverse complement strand
CACTGGAACAGTTGGGGAAATCTTGCCTTCTACTTCCGTTTGCGTCGCTGGCCAGATGAGAAGATCGATGAGAAGATCCAGCTGACCTCGAAGATCATGGGGATCGGTTTCGACAAGCTCCTGGGTCGCATGCCACGCACCCTATCTGGTGGGGAAAAGCAGCGTGTTGCCCTGGCCCGCTGCATCATCAGAAATCCGAGCATCTTTCTCCTGGATGAACCGATGTCCAACCTGGACGCCAAACTCCGGGTGAAGACACGGGGAGAAATCAAGCGACTCCTGAGGCGTTTCGGCATTACGACCCTCTTTGTCACCCATGATCAAACCGAGGCGGTGGCGCTGGGGGACCGTATTGCGGTGATGCGCGAGGGGAAGATCGAGCAGGTCGGTACCTACCTTGATCTCTACTATACTCCCCGTACCCTCTTCACCGCCGGCTTTATCGGTCTTCCTCCCATGAATCTCCTGCGGGGAACCTTACAAAAAGCGGAGCGAAGGCTGGTCTTCTCCTCCTTCTCCCTTCCCCTGCCCGGTTCTGTGGTACGCGATTTTCCGGATGGGACCGAGCTCGTGTTAGGAATACGGGCAGAACACATCGAGACGGTATCCCATACCGAAGATTATACGGCGTGGGGGGAGGTCGATTTTACCGAGGTCATGGTTTCTGAACAGGCCCAACTGGTTCATCTCCATATCGGGGAACAGCCTTGTGTGGTGAAGCTCCCTCTGCAGAGAGCGGTACAGGAACGGGAAAAACTCTATTTGCGCTTTTCCCGCAAGAATATGCTCGTCTATGACGGTAAGACAGGGGCTCTCCTCACCCGCATCTACTGAGTATCTACCCGATGGACTCCCTGGGCCGAAACACGGAGGATCAAGCTCCGACACGCAATTCCACACTCGAGAAAAGGTTTGCACATCGCTTCCCCAATCTCCTCCTCCTGCCGGCAGGTGACGGCGAGTACGGCGGGACCGGCTCCGCTCAAGGCTACCCCATCTGCCCCTGCAGCTCTGGCGGCCTGGACAACAGCGCGAAAGGGTCCCATCAACTGTTCCCGGTAAGGCTGATGGAGCCGATCCTCCATGGCCACTCTCACCAGACCTGCTTCCCCCTGCGCCAGGGCAGTAAGGAGGAGAGCAACCCGTTG
>RFHZ01000114.1 GCA_003696125.1 Nitrospinota bacterium | reverse complement strand
TCTCGTAACCGTCCCAGGTAGAGGTTGGCATCGGTAACGGTTACCGCATTCCCTTTTCCGTAACAGACCGGTCCAGGATCTGCCCCGGCACTCTGGGGGCCGACCCGGAGTGCTCCCCCGGCATCAAGCACGGCGATCGACCCTCCCCCGGCACCCACGGTATGGATATCGAGGATGGGAACCTTGATCGGGCAGTCGGCGATAGTGGCTTCTGTGGTCGTCTTGATGTAGCCGGGACAGAGGGAAACATCGGTAGAGGTCCCTCCCATGTCGAAACTGATGATCTGGTCATACCCGGCCCACTTGGCGACCTGGAAGGCTCCGACCACCCCGCCGGCCGGTCCGGAAAGGATGGTCCGTACCGATTCGACTTTGGCCCTCTCTGCCGAGATGGCCCCGCCATTCGATTGCATGATGCGCAACGGCGTAGGCGAGAGGTGGTCGGTTAAAAAGGAGAGGTATCGCTCCATGAGGGGAGAGACATAGGCGTTAACCACGGTCGTGCTGCACCGCTCATATTCCCGGTATTCCGGGAGGATTTGATGGGAGGCGGAGACGTGTAGTCCCAGGGTTTTGGCCTGCTGCAGCACCTCGGCCTCGTTGGCCGGATTGGCGTAAGAATGGAGGAAGCAGATGGCTACCGACTCGATCCCGGCCTGTCGGATCGCCTGGAGAACCGCTTCCACCTCTTGTCGACTTACCCGTTGCAAGATTTCACCAGAGTAGAGGGTGCGTTCGGCAAGGCCATAGCGATGAGCGGGAGGCACCAGTGGTGTGGGACGGGTGACAAAGAAATTATAGATCTCCTTGCGGGTCTGGCGCCCAATCTCCAGGATATCCTCGAATCCCTGCGTCGTGATCAGGGCAGTCTGGGCACCCTTTCGCTCCAGCAGGGCATTGGTAGCCACCGTCGACCCGTGGACCACTTCCCGGCCCTTTTCCCAGGCGACCAGTTCCTGCAGGCCTTGTAACACCGCCTTACCAGGATTGTCCGGGGTGGAAAGGCATTTGTAGGTGCGAATCTCCCCCTGATCGATCAGCACAAAATCGGTGAACGTACCACCCGTGTCGATACCGATGCGCATGGATCTTTATCCTTTCTTTCCCGCTTACGGGGAGTGATAAATCTGTGCAATCTCCTGGGCAAACTGCTGGGTAATGACGTTGCGCTTCATCTTCAGGGTATGGGTCAGTTCCTGTCCCACGCGAAATTCCCGGGGGAGAAGGACAAAGCCTCCGATCCGTTCACACGCTCGAAAACCGTTCCGGGAAGAGATCAGGCGATGGATCTCTTTGCGGTAGAGCTCTTGTACGGGAGGAGATCGGAGCATCTCCTCCACAGAGGCAGGGGAGACCCCCTGCTTCTGCAGATAGGTCTCCAGGGCCGGGAAATCGGGGACAATAAGGGCACCGAGCATGCGTTGATCCTGGCCGACCACCATGACCTGATGAATATAGGGGCTTTCAGAAAGGCGCATCTCCAAAGGTTCTGGCTCGACATTCTCCCCGCTCAGCAACACGATGGTATCTTTGGCCCGGCCGGTGATCTGCAAGGCTCCCTGCAGGGTTAAGCGTCCCAGGTCCCCGCTGTTCAACCACCCTTCCGCATCGATGGCCCTCTCCGTCGCCTCTTTATCTTTATAATAGCCGAGCATCACCTGGGGTCCCCGGATCCAGATGATCCCCTGTTCTCCCGGTCTTACCGGCTTCCCTTCCTCGTCTAGGATCTTGACAAAGGTCTCCGGGAGGAGTGTTCCCACCGTATAGGGGATCTCCTGGCCAAAGAGGCGCACAGAGACTACCGGTGCCGTCTCGGTGAGCCCGTATCCCTCCAGGATGGTTATGCCCACGGCGCTGAAAAAGTCATCGACCGGCCGGGGAAGGGCTCCTCCCCCACTGATCACGGCTCGAAGCTTCCCCCCGGTAACCTGACGGATCTTGGAGTACACCATCCGGTCAAAGAGGGCATACAACGGTTTGGTCAATCCGTAGGTAAGCGTAGCCCGGGCTCGCCGCCACCGGTGTCGTAAAGGGGGAAGCGGAGTAAAGAGGGGAAGCAGGCCCTTGCGCTCCCGCTCTGCCTGCCGATGCCTATGCCCTACGGCCAGAGCCGTGGTAACCAGCCAGCGTTTGGGGGCCCGCTCTTTGGCGATGTTGGTCATGATCCCCTTGTACAGTCCCTGCCAGATGCGGGGAACCCCGGCCAGAAAGGTCGGCTTTTCCGTCTGGAGATCGGGTAAGAGGATCTGTTTCACCGGTTTACTGTAAAAGAGAGAGGCACCGGTGCTGAGGAGAATATATTCCACTGTCCGCTCAAAAGCGTGCCAGGGGGGAAGGATAGAGAGGAAGCGATCTGCACTGGTGATCTGGAGCAGGGGAGGGAGGGTGCGCACATTGTGCACAATGTTGGCATGGGAAAGCATGACCCCACGAGGGGTACCGGTCGTCCCCGAGGTATAGATGATGGTGGCCAGATCCCCTGCCCTGACCTGATGGCTCCGCTCGAGGAAGCGATTCCTCCCTGCAACCAGTCGCTCTCTCCCCTGTTCCATGACTTCTGCCAGTGTGTAGACAGGTAAAGGACTCCTGGGGTTCTCTACCGGATCCATCACCACCAGGAAGCGGAGGCGGGGGAGATCGGAACGGATAGCCTCGATCTTCTCGAGCTGGTGTCGGTCCTCTACTACTGCCCCAACCGCTTCAGAGTGAGCCAGGATATACTGGAGTTCAGAGAGAGAAGCCTCTCCCCCCCGGGGGACATCAACGACACCACATCCCAGCAGGGCCAAGTCGGTGAGGAGCCATTCGGGACGATTCTCCGCAATGAGACCCACCCGCTCTCCCTGTCGGACTCCCAGCGAGAGGAATCCGGCTCCCAGCACCTGTACCCGGTGTCCCAGCTCACGATAGGTCAGCACAGAGATGCCCTGCTTCTGCCGGAACTTGAGCGCGGGCTTCTCTCCATAGAGACGCACACTCCGTTCAAAGATGGTATTGAGCGTATCTGCACTCATGGATCCTCCTCCTGGTAGAACCGTCTTAACCAGGGGATAATGGTGGGGAGGGGGAGGCCGATGACGTTGGTGTAGGATCCGTAGATGGCCTCGATGAGCATGCCTCCTTCTCCTTGAATGGCATAGGCCCCGGCCTTATCCAGCGGTTCTGCTGTGGCCACATACCGCCGGATCTCCTCCCCCGTGAGCCGGCGCATCTTTACCAGTGTTTCGACCACCGCCGTCTGCAGGTCTCCTTCGGCCAGCACCTCGAAGGCCACACCGGTGAGAACCTGGTGTACCTTTCCGCTCAGCGCGCTGAGCATCTCTTCTGCCTCGGCCGGACCGGACGGCTTCCCGAAAATCTGTCCCTGTAAAACAACAGCCGTGTCTGCTCCTAAAACAGGGTGATGGGGGAAGCGAGGTGCCACCGCTTCCACTTTCTGGCGGGCCATGCGCAGCACGTAAGACTCTGGGCATTCCGAGGGGACGGGAATCTCTGGGAGGGAAACCCCTTCTACCCGGACAGAGAACCCCAACCGTTGCAGGAGCGCCAATCGACGAGGAGACCGGGAGGCAAGGATCACAGGAATCTGCTCTCTGCTCATGGTATCAATGGCGATCTGTTGTCCTTCTCTGCCCGGTAGAGGTCAATTCTCTCGCTTCACCACGTAATCGGCCAACTCCATCAACAGCTTGGTCATCAACGAGGTCTCGAAGATCTGCAAAGCCTGCTTGGCCCGATCAACATAAATCTTCGCTTCTTCCAACACACGACAGAGCATGTTATATCGGTTCAGAATGGTCACAATGTGCAGAAAACCATCATCCGTCTTCTCTTTGGCATGCGTAAACTTCTCGATGAACCGATATTCCTTGTGCGTGGCTTTCTGTAAGGTCAGGATAAGGGGAAGCGTGATCTTCCCCTCGCGCAGATCTCTGCCCACCGGCTTTCCCAACCGGTCCTCCTGCGCCATGAAGTCGAGGGCATCATCAACGATTTGAAAAGCGATGCCCAAATTCATCCCGAAGTGACGCAAAGCGGTGAGCTCTTGAGGGGAAGACTCCCCCAAAACCCCACCGATATAACAGGAAGCGGCAAAGAGGGAAGCGGTCTTCCGCGAGATTATCTGGTAGTATTCCTCCTCGGTAATGGTCAAATCCCACAGCTTTCGCGTTTCCAGGATCTGGCCTTCGGTCATGGCCAGGGTAACATCGGTTATCTCCTTGAGCACCCGCCTGTCATTGTCTTCCAGAGCCATATCCATCGCCTTGGCGTACAGAAAATCGCCTACCAGAATAGAGACCTCATTGCCCCAGCGGGAGTTGGCCGAGGGATATCCCCGTCGCAGGTAGGAATTATCGATGACATCATCATGCAGGAGGGTGGCTGTATGGATGAACTCAAGGACCGCTGCCAGTTGGTAGCGTCGATCCCCTCGATACCGACACAGTTCACTCACCATGAGGAGGAGCAGTGGTCGTATCCTCTTCCCTCCGCTAAGCAGAAGATATTTCCCCACCTCATAAATGAGACTCACTTCCGATTGCAGACTGCGCTCAATAACCGTTTCCACCGCCTGCAGGTCGTGACTATAGAGCTGGAGGATCCTTTTTAAAACCATCTCCCTCCTCTCGCGTTTCATTACCATCCTCAAGGCAAAGTAGCAAACGTTGTCAAATAGTAAAATACCCCTCCACTTTTGTCAAGGCCTTTTCCATCCGGAGACCAGGAATAATTCAGGGAGCAGTCTGCTTGACAGCAAAAAGGCAAGGTGGGTAGAATAGGGAAGATGAGGAAGGCCATGGAAGGAGCGTGTCGACAGCTAAAGGACGAGGGGAAAGCATGAACATCGCCAGCAGCATCATCGAGACAATCGGGAAGACCCCTTTGGTGGCCCTGGACCGGCTGAGCCAGGGCTTGCCTGGCCGTGTGCTGGCCAAGGTCGAGTACTATAACCCGGGAGGGAGCATCAAAGACCGGATTGCCCTGCGTATCATCGAAGATGCGGAGAAACAGGGCCGGTTAAAACCGGGGGATACGGTCATTGAACTTACCAGCGGTAATACCGGCACCGGTCTGGCCGTTGTCTGCGCGGTCAAGGGATACCGCATGATTGCGGTGATGTCAGAAGGGAACAGCGTGGAACGCCGTCGCATGCTGGAGGCTTTTGGAGCCAAGGTCGTGCTGGTTCCCCAGGCAGGAGGCTATCGGCCGGGACAGGTGAGTAAAGAGGACTTAGAGCTGGTGGAACAGAAGACGGTAGAACTGACCCGGCGATTGAAGGCCTTCCGGGCGGATCAATTTTACAACATCAGCAATGTGGAGGCACACGAATTCACCACCGGCGAGGAGATCTGGGAACAGAC
>RFHZ01000113.1 GCA_003696125.1 Nitrospinota bacterium | reverse complement strand
GTTCAGTACCTGGTACGAGCTTTTTCCCCGTTCCTGCTCGCCTGAGGCGGGAAGGCATGGGACCTTCCGTGACTGCGAGCGCCTCCTGCCCGAGATCGCCCGCATGGGATTCGATGTCCTCTACTTCCCCCCGATCCACCCGATCGGCCAGACCAACCGCAAAGGGAAGAACAACGCTCCGGTGGCCCAACCGGATGATGTGGGAAGCCCCTGGGCCATCGGGGGAGTGGACGGCGGACATAAGGCGATCCACCCACAACTGGGGACCTTTGCCGATTTCGAACGTCTCCGGCAGAAGGCACAGGAGCATGGGATCGAAATCGCCCTGGACCTGGCCTACCAGTGTTCCCCCGATCATCCCTACGTGCGAGAGCACCCGGAGTGGTTTCGGCATCGTCCCGATGGAACCATCCAGTACGCGGAAAATCCACCCAAAAAATATGAAGATATCTTCCCCTTCTACTTTGAAACCGATGCCTGGCCGGCTCTGTGGGAGGAACTCAAGAGCATCGTCCTCTTCTGGATCGAGAAAGGGGTACGTATCTTCCGGGTCGATAACCCGCATACCAAGGCCTTCCCCTTTTGGGAATGGATGATCGGGGAGGTCAAAACCCGTTACCCGGACGTGCTCTTCCTCTCCGAAGCCTTCACCCGTCCCAAGGTGATGTACCGCCTGGCCAAACTCGGATTCAGCCAGTCATATACCTATTTCACCTGGCGGAATACCAAGGCAGAACTGATCGACTATATGACCGAGCTGACCCGGACCGAGGTGCGGGAGTATTTTCGACCCCATTTCTGGCCCAACACCCCCGATATCCTGCCCGAGCCTCTCCAGTACGGGGGCCGACCCGCCTTTATGATGCGCCTGATCCTGGCCGCCACCCTCTCTTCCAATTACGGGATCTATGGCCCGGCCTTTGAGCTCTGTGTGGATGAAGCCCTTCCCGGGAGGGAAGAGTATCTCCATTCGGAAAAGTACGAGCTCAAAGTGTGGGATCGGGATCAGCCGGGAAATCTCAAAGGGCTCATCAGCAGGATTAACCGCATCCGGCGAGACAACCCGGCCCTGCAGCAGACGCATAACCTCCAATTCTACGAGGTGGATAACGAGGCCCTCCTCTGCTACGGCAAGATGACAGAAGACCTCTCCAATATCATTCTGGTGGCGGTGAACCTGGACCCGTTCCACACCCAGGCCGGATGGGTGCATATCCCGCTGGAAGGTCTGGCTATCGCCCCTGACCAGCCCTACCTCGTCCACGATCTGATCAGCGAGGATAAGTATATCTGGCAGGGCCCCCGCAATCATATTATCCTTGATCCCCAGACCATGCCCGCCCATATCTTCCGGGTGCGGAAACGTCTGCGGCGGGAAACCGATTTTGACTATTTCATGTAGAGATTGGACAGGCAGGGAGACACCATGCAAGAGCGTTATTTCGAGGACGATCCGTACTGGTACAAAGATGCCATCATCTACGAACTCCACGTGAAAGCCTTCTACGACAGTAACGGGGATGGATTCGGGGATTTCAAGGGGCTCACGGCAAAACTGGACTATCTGGAAG
>RFHZ01000112.1 GCA_003696125.1 Nitrospinota bacterium | reverse complement strand
CGTTATAGAGATAATTGGCCCCTTTACCCAGCGCCTCTCGCCGTTTGGGGAAGTTGGCATAGCCGGCACCATGACCGATAACCGCCTTGGTTTTCAGTCCCATCTCCCGTGCCTGCCGGTGGAACAGCACGATGTCCGGGAAGTAACCGGTATGGAGGATGATATCCGGCTGAGCCGCCCGTACCTTGAGCACCAGGGAGGAGAGATCGGTCGCGGTATGCGAATAGGCTTCCTGCATGACCACCTTGATCCCGAGTTCCTTGGCCCGCCGGGCATTGGCCTTGGCTACCGATACCCCATAGGGTCCATCTTCGTGCAGGATGGCGACGGTGATGTCCTTGAGCGGCTTCCCCAGCTTCGCCTCTCCCTCGTCACGCAGGAAATTGACCGAGGTCTCTCCCCACTGGGAACCAAACGGCTGGGGCCGGAAGACGTAGCGCAGATTCCTCCCTTTGAATACCGCATCGGAGATGGCGATGTTGATCCAGAGGATGCGCTTCTGCTTCTCCACGATCTCGGCCAGCGGAACCGCGATGGCACTGGAGTAAACCCCCAGGATGACCGGAACCTTTTCCACCGCAATCAGGCGCTCCGCTTCCCGGATGGCCACATCAGGGTTGCTGCGGGCATCGGCAGAGACATACTCGACCTTGTACTTGCCCAGCACCCCTCCCTTCTCGTTGACCATATCGATCGCGATTTTGGTGCCGCGGAAGCCTGCCACCGCCCCGGCCGGGGCAAAGGGTCCGGTCAGAGAATAGAGGACTCCCAGCTTGATCGTCTCCTCTGCGGCAACAGCAGATGCCAGGAGCATCATGCTCCCCAGCAGGAGACCGATGGTGAAAACGGAAAAAAGCCGTGACCAGATAGATCGTCTTTCGTATCTCATCCCTGCCTCCCTTTCTTTAAAAAGATCCACAACTACCCAATACTTCCCAGCAGGACTATGTAACCCGGCTCTAATCTATAGCAGACCCCTCCCCCCGTGTCAAGCATTCTCTCATCCCCAGGGATTTTTCTCAAGTCGATTCTCCTGGCTGTCGAGAAGTATATGATGTCCCGGAAAGGGCTTTCCGGGAGAGAACAGCGGTTTGCCAGAGAGCGATGAACAGCAGCAGCCGGGGATCTGCCGCGATTCTCCTTGACGAAAGCGGGAAATAAGCGTATCATCACGGGTAATAAAAAAAGTAATGAGTAATGAGTAATGAGTAACGAGTGATGAGGACTGAGGACTGAGGACTGAGGACTGAGTAATGAGTAATGAGTAACGAGTGATGAGTAAGGAGGACTGAGGCCTGAGT
>RFHZ01000111.1 GCA_003696125.1 Nitrospinota bacterium | reverse complement strand
TGCCCGCAGCAGGTTGGCCCGCCCACGTGTCGAGTGCTCCTCGTCCATGGTCACCATGAAGGAGGGACACATGGTCCCTTCGATCTTCTTCCGGCAGACCCCCATCCCGTTGCAGAGCTCGATGGCCCGATCAAAACCCCCTTCACGGGAGAAATCGAGGTGGGTAGGTACCTGGATCGCCTGGTAGTCCGCGCCATAACGGAGGTTTTCATCCATGCGCGGTGCGTCAACGATCTTTCCTGGATTCATCATCCCATACGGATCAAAGGCTCGCTTTACCTCCCGGAAAGCGTTATAGAGCTGGGAGCCGAAGAAGATCTCGTTCCACTCGCTGCGTGCCAGGCCATCCCCGTGCTCTCCACTCATGGCCCCCTCGAATTCCATCACCAACCGGAG
This sequence comes from Nitrospinota bacterium, assembly GCA_003696125.1. GTDB lineage: Bacteria > Tectomicrobia > Entotheonellia > J063 > J063 > J063. The sequence goes on along the minus strand of RFHZ01000111.1, from coordinate 3,146 downwards.
CACCTGCTCCGCGATGGAGCGCATCTTCTTGATCTCAGAAGCCTGCTTCATGTTGATCAGGGGACGGATATGGAGGCAGCCGACACTGGCATGGCCATAGTACCCGGCAGTGGTCTCGTGCGATTCGATGATCTCGGTAAAGCGCTTGACAAACTGGGGCAGCTTCTCCGGAGCCACGGCCGTATCCTCGACAAAGGCGAGCGGTTTCCGATCCCCCTTGACCCCGAGGAGGAGTCCCAACCCGGCCTTGCGCACCGCCCAGATGTTACCCTTCTCCTCTTCTTCCAAGGCCCGGACATAGGCAAAGCCGTACCCCTTCTCTTTGAGACGCGCTTCCAGATTGACCAGCTTCTCTTCCAACTCTTCTCGCGATTCGCCGTGAAACTCGACAAAGAGGAGGGCGGCCGGGTCTCCCTCGACAAAGGTCATCTTGCGGGAGTACTCCAGGGAGGAGCGGGTCATGTTGATGATCATCCGATCGATCAGCTCGATGGCAGCCGGATGGTGATTCAGAATCTCCTGCGAAGCCTCCATGGCCTCGATCAGATCACGAAAATGGACCACATCGACCGCGGTCATCTTGGGTCGCGGCACCAGCTTGAGTTTGGCTTCGGTCACCACGGCCAGCGTGCCTTCGGACCCGACCAGGAGCTTGGTCAGGTTGAAGGGCTGGTCCTTGACAAACTCATCGAGATTATACCCGCTGACGCGGCGCATGACCTTGGGATAGCGTCGCAGGATCTCGTCGCGATTGCGATCCACCACCCGGGCAACGGTACGATACGCCTGGCCCTCGATACCGGGCGAGAGCTGCTTCGCGTGTAACTCTTCTGGGGTCAACGCCTTGAGGTGGACCTCCCTGCCATCGGTCAGGATCACCTTGAGCTCTTCCACATTATCGATGGTCTTCCCATAGATGATGGAATGGGAGCCGGAGGAGTTGTTGCCTATCATGCCCCCGATGTTGGCCCGGTTGCTGGGAGAGACATTGGGACCGAAAAAGAGGCCGGTCGGCCGCAGATAGGCATTCAGCTCATCCAGCACCACCCCGGGCTGGACCCGTACCCACTGCTCTTCGGCATTGACCTCCAGGATCTTGTTCATATACTTCGACATATCGAGGTGTACAGCATGCCCTACCGCCTGCCCGGCCAGACTGGTTCCCCCTCCCCGTGGCAGAATAGGCACGCGATGCGTGCGGGCGATCTCCACGGTGGCGATCACATCGGCCACACTCTTGGGGATGACGACACCGATCGGTTCGATCTGATACGAGCTGGCATCGGTGCTATAGAGGATCCTGGTATAGGTATCAAATCGCACCTCACCTTCAACATTTCTCTCCAGATCTCTTTGCAGGGGAAGCATGCTCTGACCTCCTCAAAACCAGCGAGCATATGCAAGTACCATGTTCTGTTTACCGTTTCATGCTAACAAGAGTGTTTTGCCGTTAAGTGTGCCCAGGACAGAGTTGAGTGACGAGTAATGAGTAACGAGTAATGAGTAGCGAGTCAACTCTCTGGGCCTTTCTCCCTGCACCCGGCAATCAGCGGTAATCGACCGTATCCCCAAGCTGCAGGCCGTACTTCTGGACCAGACCGGCATTGATCTCCAGCACACTATCCGCCTTCTCGGCTGGCCGGTACGTGGGGAGCCTCAGGTGTAAGGGAGAAGGCGGGGGAATGTTCTCCTCGATATGCACAACGACCCCTTCCCGTATCCAGAGGATATCGAGCGGAAAACGCATACCACGCATCCAGAAGGCATGATAATCCGGCTCCTCAAAGAGAAAGAGCATCCCCTGGTCCAGGGGGAGGGAATCCCGATACCCCAGGCCCCGGGCACGCTCTTCCGGCGTGGAGACCACTTCCACCCAGAAGGAGGCCTTACCGGCAATGGTGACCCGTTGCAGGGAAGCAGCCGCTGCGGTCACTGCTCCTAACAGGAGGAGCGTGACCACCAGGCTTTTGATCATATCGCCCTTCATGCGATCTCTTGGATCGTATCCCCTACCCGGATCGTTCCATCGGTGAGGATCTGGGCACGGAGCCCACCGCGATGTACCAGGGCCTGCATCACCCCTTTCTGGGTCAACTCCTCCAGATGACCACACGGCTCGCAGAGACGAATCCCCCGCAGGGTGACTTCTCCCACCCGAAACTCCTGGCCGACGAGATGATTCAGGGCCACCCCTTTGGTCACGATGTTACGACGACTGTTACCCGGATCGAGCGTAATCCCGTAGTCGCGCTGCAGGGCCTCGATCGCCTCCATTTCGATCAGGGTGACCTCGCGATCCGGTCCATGCTTGTGAGAATACGTGCCGGTCTGTTTAAAGTAGCGATCCCCTTCCAGTCCCTTCCCCGCCACTGCCCGCACCTCCTGCACGGCGGTCATCGGCCCACTGGCGGTCGTGGCGAGATGTATCGAGACAACGGTACCTGTTCTCATAGCGTGTTTACTCCTTATCGGTTGACGATGTCGAGTCCTTTCCTGTCCTTCCCTATATAGGGACTCTCGCGTCTCATGTCAAGAGCTTTTCGCGTGCCCGGGTGGCCAGGGTGGTCAGGAGCAAGAAGGTGTGTTTGAGACCGAGCAGGGTAGGAGAGGTCTCGACATACTCTCCCACGTTGTGCAGCTTATGGCCCCGGCTGATGCCGATACAGATGGCCGGTCTGCCCTGGCCCAGGGCATAGTTGATGTCGGTACTCCCTGCTCGCCATTGCAAGGAGAGCCCGACTGCGTCTGCCGTCTGCTCGGCGAGCTGGACCAGCCAGTGGTCTGCCGGTAAAGCCCCGGCCGGACGATCACCAACGACCTTAACCCTGGCCTCAACCCGGTCCTCCTGCGCCACCAGATCGATCAGGCGGCGGACCTCCTTCTCCAGGTCTTGCAGCGCTTCACCACTCTCTGAGCGCATGTCGAGGATCATCTGCGCCTCTGGAGCAATGGTATTCACCGAAATCCCCCCCGAAATCAGGCCCACATTATACGTGGTACGGGGGGTCTCCGGCACAGAGAGTTGGGCGATGTGGTAGATAAGCTTGCCCAGGGAGTGGATCGCACTCGGGATCCCGAAATTGACCCAACTGTGACCACTTTCCGTGTGATAGGAGATCTGGAGACGACGCGAGCCGACCCCTTGC
>RFHZ01000110.1 GCA_003696125.1 Nitrospinota bacterium | reverse complement strand
GGGGGAATCCTTCCTCGCCAATATCCAGGCCCTGCGCATCCTCCCCCCCACCACGGTCCGGCGAGCGGTTGCTCTCCCGGCTCAGGCCGAACCGGGTAAACTCTTCCTGACCATCACCTATCCGGAAAGGGTGCAGGTCACCCTGGCCCGGGTCGATCAGGAGTTCTTCTCCTCCCTTGACCACCTCCTGGGAGGAAACTACTTCGCCTCCTTCTCTCCCCTGGACTACGTCACCGCTCCGGGTCCCTCCATCCCCCCTGCAACCCTCTCTCGGCTAGCCGCCGATCTGGTACCGGTTCAGGAGCATAACCCGGTCATCATCTTTACCCTGCGCAGGGGGGTACGCTTCCACGATGGGGTCGAGTTCACGGCCCAGGACGTGCAGTTTACCTACGAGGCGATCATGGATCCACGCAACCTCTCGCCCCGCCGACCCGACTACGAGCCGGTCAAGGCGGTCGAGATCCTCGACCCCTATAGGGTGAAGATCACCTATAAGCGTCTCTACTCCCCGGCCTTTGGCACCTGGATGATGGGGATCATCCCCTATCATCGCCTCAACCGGGAGGCGCTGCGACGAGAGGCCGAGGCGCGGGGAAAAGACCCGGCGCATTTCACCCTGCGCGACAGCACCTTCAACCGTCATCCGATCGGGACCGGCCCCTTCAAGTTCGTGGAGTGGAAATCGGACGAGTACATCCACCTGGTCCGCAACGAGGATTACTGGGAGGGACCTCCCCACTACAAGGAGTTCTTCTACCGGATCATCCCGGATCTCCTCTCGCAGGAGATGGCCTTCTACGCCGGATCGGTCGATGCCTACTCGGCCCAGGCGCACCAGGTGGCCCGGCTGAGTCAAGACCCCAGGTACCAGCACTTCTCCGGCCTCTCCTATGGCTATACCTATATCGGGTACAACATGCGCCGGGAACTCTTCCGGGACAAGCGGGTGCGCAAGGCGCTGGGCATGGCCATCAACGTGGAGGAGATCATCCGCTACCTCCTCTACAACCAGGCAGAACGCATCACCGGTCCCTTTCCCAAGCAGACCGAGTACTATAACCCTGATGTGCCTCCCCTCCCCTACGATCCGGAGGGGGCGCTGCGGTTGCTGGGAGAGGCGGGATGGAAACGGAACCAGGAGGGATGGCTGGAGAAGGATGGCAAGCCGTTTAAGTTTACCATCATCACCAACAACGGCAACGAAATCCGCAAGGCGATCATGGTCATCGCACAAAATGCCTGGCGCCGCCTCGGCATCCAGGTGGAGGCGGATAGCGTGGAGTGGACCGTCTTCCTCTCCAAGTATATCAACAAGGCCAACTTTGATGCCGTGATCCTGGGATGGAGCATGGGGATCGATCCCGACCTCTACCAGATCTGGCATTCCAGCCAGACCGATCCCGGGGAGTTGAACTTTGTCGGGTACCAAAACCCGGTAGCGGATGATCTGATCATCAAGATCCGCCAGGAGTACGACCGGAAAAAGCAGATCGCGTACACGCGCAAGCTGCACGAGATCATCTACGAGGACCAGCCCTATACCTTTCTCTACGTGCGGAAGTGGACCGCGCTCCTCGACCGGAAGATCGTCATCAAGCGGGTGGCACCTGATGGGAGCGTGACCTATGAGCCGATTCGTCCCACCAAAACCGGGAACTACCGCTTTTACTTCAACCAGTGGATCAAACTCGACCATGTACCGCAGTTCACCCCTTAGCCTCTGGTAACAGAGCAGGAGAAAGCGCCTATGCTGGCCTTTGTCATTCGCATGCTTGGACACAAACTGGTCACCCTCTTCTTCATCTCCATCATCTCCTTTCTGGTCATTCACCTGGCACCGGGAGAGCCGAGCCAGATCGATCCGCTCAATCCGCGTTTCACCAAGGAGGATCTGGAACGCTATCGTAAGGCCTTTGATCTGGACAAACCGCTCTACGTGCAGTACTGGCTCTTCTACAAGCGCCTGTTTAGCGGAGAGTTGCGCTCCTTCAAGGACAACCAGCCGGTCCTCCCCAAGATCCTGGAGCGCTTTTACAACAGCTTACCCCTGTTCATTGTCGGGACTCTCCTGACCTGGTGCTACGCCTTCCCCTTAGGGATCAATGCGGCCATCAGGCGGGAGAGCTGGTTTGACCGGACCACCACCTTTGTCTCCTATGCCC
>RFHZ01000109.1 GCA_003696125.1 Nitrospinota bacterium | reverse complement strand
GTTCTGTGGGGGGAATAATCCACACATCGGCAGCGGTCGGACGAAAGACCGGGCGCACCAACACGCTCAACCCATGGTTTCCCAGGGCCTGAAAGGCATCTTCATCGGTCAGGTCATCTCCCAGGTAGGCCACAACCGCATCTGTATCCATTTCGGCCAGGATCGTTTGTACCGCATCTCCCTTGGTCTGGCCAGGAACCCGGAGTTCCACTCCCCCATCGAATTCATGTATGACGAGCCCGCTTTCTCGAGCAATAGGTGTCCATGCCTCCAGAACCGTTTGGCGTAGCCTGGTAATCTCTTCCTCAGGTAATCCCCGCCAGTGTAAAGCCAGCGAGGCAGGTTTGCTTTCATACCGGTCTTGCCATCCCTGCTCCTCTCCCCAGGTCCTGGCCCGGGCCAGACCACACCGGTGTGGTGTCTCCAGGCAGGGTCCCTGGTAAGTCTGATCAGGGAGCAGGCGTTCCCAGCCGTGTGATCCCCAAAGCTCGGGGAGGGGATCCATACCGAGCAGGGGGATCAGGTCGGCAATCTGCCGGCCGCTGATCACGACCAGCCGGGTATGTTTCCCGGCCAGGATGGCCTGCAGGCGCTCCCGCACCCCGGGATAGGGGATGGCGGTATCCCGTTCTACCTGGAAAGGGGCCAGGGTTCCGTCATAATCGAGTAGCAAGGCCCGCTTATCCGCCTGGCGGAGTTGCAGGAAAAACCGGTCGAGTTCTCTGGTCGATTTCAGTATCCTCATATGCGGTATCGAGTAACCTCTCCCTCTCAGAGCCACTCTTCTCGATCCAGGGTCCGGTACTGGATCGCTTCAGCCAGGTGCTCGACTTCGATCCTCTCACTTTGGGCCAGATCGGCAATGGTGCGGGCAACCTTGATGATGCGATGATAGGCACGCGCACTGAAACCGAGACGATTCATCGCCGTCTCCAGCAGATTCTGAGCGGCCGGGTTGAGGGGGCAGTACGCCTCCACCTGTTTGGGGAGCATGTGGGCGTTACAGTAGATCTGTTCTCCCTGCAGTCGCTGCTGCTGCCGGACTCGTGCGGCATTGACCCGCTGCCGGATCTGGGACGATGGTTCCTCTGGAGTCGAATGCGCCAGATCACGGTAGGCCAGCGGGGGCACCTCGATGTGGATGTCGATCCGGTCGAGCAGGGGACCAGAGATGCGGCCGAGATATTTGCGTACCGCCAGTGGAGAACAGGTACAGGGGCGCTGGGGATCGGTGCGAAAACCGCAGGGACAGGGATTCATGGCTGCCACCAGCATGAACCGTGCCGGATAGGTGATGGACATCGCCGCTCGCGAGATGGTCACCACCCCGTCTTCCAGGGGCTGGCGCAGCACTTCCAGCACATTGCGCCGGAACTCGGGAAGCTCATCCAGGAAGAGGACCCCGTTATGCGCCAGGCTGACCTCACCAGGAGAGGGGATCTGCCCCCCTCCGATCAGTCCGGCATCGGAAATGGTATGATGAGGAGAACGAAAGGGACGGTGGATGATGAGAGCATGTGTTCGATCGGTCAGGCCGACCACACTATGAATCTTGGTGGTCATGATCGCTTCTTCTAGAGTCATATCGGGGAGGATGGAGGGTAGTGCACGGGCGAGCATCGACTTCCCGGCCCCAGGGGGGCCGAGCATCAGGATATTGTGTCCGCCGGCTGCCGCCACCTCCAGGGCTCGCTTGGCATGCTGCTG
>RFHZ01000108.1 GCA_003696125.1 Nitrospinota bacterium | reverse complement strand
GGGCTGCTTCGGCATGTCGGACCGAGGTCTCGGGCAGGTCGGGCATCAGGTAGTTGGGAGCAAAACCGAGCAGGGCGTAAGGGATATCGGGATCCTGCCGGGCAATAAAAGCAGCGATACGCCCCACTTCCTCCTCATCCACATAGCCGGGTACCAGCAGGGTGCTGGCAACGACCAGCGGTGGATCAGGACGCTCACGGAAACGACGGGCTGCCCGCACGAAATTCTCCAGGGTCTGCCGGTTGCTCCAGCCGGTCAGGGCCACATGCAGCGGTTCGGTGTACGCTTTCAGATCGAATTTGACGCACCCTCCACTCTCCAGCGACAGTTGCACCGCCCGTTCCATGAGACGGGGATGGGCAGAACCGGCTGTTTCCCAGCAGACGGTAACACCCCGTTGAGCCAGGAGGCGGGCTGAAGCAAGGGCATGCGGCATCTGGGAGGCCGGATCTCCCCCAAAATAGCATACGCAAAACGTGTGCGCGTCTGCGCAACCGGCCAGTGCCTCGGCACCGAGCTTCGCACTCCCCTGCGGGGTGACTTCCCGGAAATGCCAGTTCTGGCAGAACAGGCAATCCAGGGTGCAACTGGCATAGAAGACGGCCAGATTGTGCTTGCCCCGCTGCGTATGCCCTGCACAGACCCAATCCGCCACACAGTTGGTGGGTAACGGATCGCGATACCAGTGAAGCAGGCCACGCTCCGGTGTTCCGGCCAGGTGATGTAGCTTACCCTGCCGGACGGTGCGCAGGTTACAAAATCCCCGTTCTCCCTCTCCGATGATGCAGGTGCATCCACAGAGACGACACGCTACCCCGGCCGGGGTGCGTGGCGGGGTCTCTGGCAGACCAAACAGGCGGCGAGAGCGACCATGCACCCTCCTGGCCTGGGGAATACCGGCTGCGGTGCGGGCACAGGCCGGGCAGAGCCCCAGGACTTCGGACATCAGAGGAGAAGAGTGGCCACAAACGGCACAGCGGGTATAGGTTTGCATCAGGGAATACCCTGTTTCGCTGTAAGAGACGAAGCCTTAAGGATAATGAAGGCGTAAGCGATACGCTTCCCCCTCTCCTTCCAGCCGTATCGCTTCTCCATCGAAAAAGTGCTCTCTCTCTTCGTCCAGCCTGTTATCTCGATTCAGATCGATCCAGAGGCCACTTTCCCGGTAGAGCGCATTATGATGGAACTGCTCAAAGGCGATGGCCTGGTAAAGGGTACCTGCCAGCAAGAGCTGGCCGCGATAATAGCAGCGGGTATAAAAGTAAGGGAGCATTCGCCGGGCATCGATCCAAAACCAGATCTGGTACGGGGTCAGAATCCTCGTCCCCTCTGCCGTCACCACTTCCACGGGAAGGGAGATCTCTGTGGCCAGCCGGCCAGTGCCCTGGTTGTGGAGGGGAGGTCCGTCATCGGTCAGGTCTTCGTTATTGTTGCGATCGACATACAGGGTCCAGGCCGGTTGCTCCAACTCATCCACCACAAAGGAGATACGGGTATCCTCTCCATTGCCGAGTGGGAGATAGCCGTACAATACCTGAGAGGAACGGTAGCGCGGTTCCCGTCTCAGCTTCTCATATGGCCTGGGGCTGAGTCCTCCGGCCGTGCTCTGCCCCACCGACAGTCCCAGAGGAAAACCACGATGCACAAAGGTGAACTGGCGGTAGATGTCGATGTCCAGCACGTCAGCTTGAGGAGCAACCGGACCAGGGGAACGACCGGGAAGGTCAGAGAGGGGGATGGGAGGAGAGGCACTCGAGACCTCTTCCCGGGCAGGAGCTTCTTCTATTATCTCTGGTGGACTCGTCTCCTGCCGGGAGGTGAATCGAGCAAGGATGACGAGCAGGAAGACAGAAAAGAGGAGAAGAGCAAGGAGGAGAGGGAGCCATCGCTTTTCTCTTCGCGAGGCCTGGACTTCTTCGGCGATTCTGGCGATCTCCTCTCGAGAGAGGCTGGTCAGTTCCTGGAGAGCCTCAATCGTCGCTTCGGCCTGCAAACGCCGTTTTTGCTCCTCCTGCAGCGCCTCATCACGCTCCAGGACACGCCGGATAATCTCCTCGTCGATCCTGCTGCTCATCCAGTTGTCCTTCCCCAGGGATCAGACCGTTGCTGCTTTACCTATCTCCTTTTCGGAAGGAGCATTATCCGACTTTAGCCGCTGGCGCAGGCGTTCATGGGCGGTTAGAAGAGGAGAGAGCACCGGTGTCCTGCGCCTGCAAAGCGAGTCGTCCGGCCAGATCGTCCACAAACTGCCGCGCCACCCGTCCTGAGCGTCCACTGGTGCGTAAGGCCCATTGCAGAGCCTGGCGATGCAACGTATCGGTGTCTATGTGTAAGCCTTGCCGGGCTGCCCAATGGTCCACGATCTGGAGATAGGTCTTTTGATCGATGCTGTAGAAACTGAGACTCAGCCCGAACCGATCGCTAAACGAAATCTTCTCTTCCACCCCTTCCCCCGGATGGATCTCCCCGCTACCGTCGATGCGAGGAACATTGTCCTGAAACCGCTCCGGCATCAGGTGGCGACGATTGGAGGTGGCGTACACCAGCACGTTGTCCGGACGGGCGGTCAGTCCACCTTCCAGGATGGCCTTGAGTTCTCGATAGACCCCTTCTCCTTCGTCAAAGGAGAGGTCGTCACAGAAGATGATGAAGCGTTCCGGTCGATCCCAGACCAGATCGAGGATGAGGGGGAGATCGATCAGATCCGATTTATGCACTTCGATCATCCGCAACCCTTCGGCGGCAAAACGGGTCAGGCATCCCTTTACCGCCGACGACTTTCCGGTACCGCGTGCGCCCCAGAGGAGGACATGATTGGCTGGCAATCCCCGGACAAACTGGTGAGTATTCTGGATCAGGAGCTGGATCTGGTGGTCAAAACCGATGATGTCATTCAGGTCGAACAGATCAGGATGACGAATCGGTTCCAGTCGTCCCTGGCCATCGCGGCGCACCCAACGAAAGGCGATGGCAGAGTCGAACACCTCTGTCTGGCCATGAGAAGCCCATTGCCGATCGAGCAGGTGTTCCAGTCGATCAAGGAGCCGTTCCAGGCGAGGAATCAGCGGTGCAAAAGACGGTTGAGACATCGAGCCCTCCTCTAGATATGCAACGATAAAACAGGTTACTCCTCTTCCTGAGCTATCTGATGGAGTAAGGTGCTGATACGGCGCAATCCTTCCTGTAACACCTCTGGCTCCAATCCATAACTGATACGCAGGTGATGGGGGATACCGAAATAGTCACCGGCAGCGACCAGCACCGAGTGTTCCCGGATCAATCGGTCGACCAGGGTCACCGAGTCTATCGCCAGGTGATAGCGGGGAAAGGCGATGGCTCCGGCCTGGGGGGGAACCAGGCTGACCAGGGGAGCGTTTTCCCTGACCCAGGCCTCTAGTATCGACCAGCCACGGCGGATGTAGTGTCGGCCCCGTTGCAGGAGATGGGGACGCACCTGGGGACTGAGAGCCAGGGTGGCAAGGATATCGGCGAGTCTGGTGGTGCTGATGGTGAGGTAGTCATGTCGTGCCCACAACTGCTCGATCATCTCTGCCGGTCCCACCACCCAGCCGACCCGGAGTCCTGGCAGCCCGTACGCTTTGGAGAGGCTGCCGGTGGCCAGCACCCTGTCGTACCGGCCGTAGAAGGTCGGTGTAAACCGATCGGTTTCTCGTTCCGCTCCGGCATAGACCTCATCTGCCAGGAGCCAGGCTCCCCGCGCTTCTGCTATGCGGATCACCGCCTCCATTTCGGTGGAGGTGAAGACTTTGCCGGTAGGATTATTCGGATTGCACACGGCGATCAGCCTGGTCTGGTCGGTGACCGCTGCTTCCAGGGCAGCAACGTCGAGAGCCCATTCCTGGTCAGGGTTCAGAGAGAAGGTGGTGGGCACGGCCCCCATGTTGTGGGCAATGCCCCAGGTCTGTAAATAATTGGGTACCTGGATGGCCACCTGATCACCCGGCTGGAGGAGAGTGGTCAGGACCAGGAAGTTCGCTTCGATACAGCCGACCGTGACCAGGACATTGTCGACTGTGGCACCGGGGTACCAGTGTGCGATCGCTTCGCGTAACGCCGGCGATCCATTGGTAACCGCGTAGCCGAGTTCGGTGGCCAGCATCTCCTCCATGAGGCGAGGCTGGTACGCCACCAGTTCCTTCAAGGTAAGCGGATGCACTCCGCTTTCGGAGAGGTTGTAGGTGACAGCGTGTTCCCACCGGGATAAGAGCCGTTCAAGGGCAAAAGGTTGAAAGGTCTGGGGCATCATCGGTCTCCCAAGTGATTATTGCTACTATCTGAGGATTTTTGCGTGTCAGGAAATCATCGCTGCCTAAAGACCTTTACCGCAGAGGACGCCGAGTTCACAGAGTCTTTTCTTGCCTTAACCTATCTCG
>RFHZ01000107.1 GCA_003696125.1 Nitrospinota bacterium | reverse complement strand
GTACAAGACCGCTTTCCGCAAATTCTATTTGCGACCGCGCTACCTGGCTCGGACGGCGATGAGGAGAGAAACCTTCTGGAACATGCCACTTTTGATAAGGCAAGCGGTACGCTTTATGACCTGATCTTTTAGCCGGGAATACGCGGAGGAGTAGGTTACCATGGCCAGAATGCTCTTGCTCAGCCCCCCTTATGTGCGCAACTATATGCGGAATGCCCGCTGTGACTATGTCTCGATTTCGCAGGCAAATTACTATCCGCTCTGGCTAGCGTACGCCGGAGCATTATTGGAGAAGCGAGGCCATACCGTCCAACTGATCGATGCACCGGTCTTACGGCTCTCCCACGAAGAGACGCTGGACCTGGTCAGGGAGTTCCAGCCGGACTGGACCGTTGTGTACGCGTCTACTAAATCGCAGGACAACGATATCCGGTTTGGGGAGATGGTCAAGCAGGAGACCGGGTCCCGCCTGGTCTATGTGGGACCGTTCGTCTCGATCGATCCGGCGGCAGTGCTTGCCCAGTCTGAGGCCATTGATGCAGCAGTGATACGCGAGTTTGACTATCCTCTGGTCGAGCTGGCCGACGGGTGGGAGTTCTCTCAAATCAAGAACCTGTTCTATCGTCTTGATGGACAGATTGTCCACAATGAGATCCGACCGTTACTCGGGACGGCCGAACTCGATGAAATTCCCTTTGTGACCGCTTTCTACAAGCGGCACCTCAACATCTGGGACTACAAAGTTCCCCAGCAACTGTACCCCTTTGTGGACCTGTTGACCGGACGTGGCTGTGCGTGGGGACGTTGTACGTTTTGCCTCTGGGTCCATACCTTTGTTCCGGGTCCGGTGTACAACCTCCGTTCCATCGATAACGTGATCGCCGAGTTTCGCTTCGTCGTAGAAGAGATGCCAGAGGTCAAAGAGATCTTTGTCCAGGACGATATGCTGACCAATGAGCGGGCCAGGGAGCTCTCCCAGGGACTCCTGGAGGCAGGGATTCGGATTCCCTGGACCTGCTATGCAAAAGCGAATCTCGACGCCGAGGTGTTGCGGCTCATGAAGCGGGCCGGGTGTCGAATGATCCATGTCGGCTATGAATCGCTGAATCGTACCGTATTGAAAAATATCAAGAAAGGGGCCAGTCCCCGGCAGTATGAGACCTTTACCCGCAATGCGTTAGAGGCCGGTTTGGAGATTCATGGCGATTTTCTGCTGGGGGCACCGGGTGAAACCCGGGAGTCGATGCGGGAAACGCTTCGTTGGGCTAAACGGTCTGGAATCACCACGGCCCAGTTTGAGATCATCAACACCTACCCAACTCTCCCCCTTTATGAACAGTTAAAACAGGAACAGGCGCTTGAGGACGATGAGCCGAGCTATCCTCACCTGTCCCGCGAAGAGATTCGGGCCTTTGCCAAACGGGCCTTTGCAGAGTTCTACTTTCGACCCCACTATCTCAAGAAGGTACTCACCCATCCCCGGGATTACTTTCTGACCAAACTCGGACCGATTGGGGAGATGTGCAAATCGATCTTTTTCCGGCGATGGAAGATGGGTGGGGGGTGGACAAAGGCCATCAGTGCTCGTCCCGCAGATCCGGCAACTTCGGCTCCGGTCTCCGAGAATCGGCAATAATTATGCCTGGCCGTGAAAGCGTGGGGTGGCCAGGGGGCCAGCCCTGTCGAAAGACCAGTGGCGCAGAGATACCCGCGCAGGTTGAGAGAGGAGACATGATGCGATCTTTTTCTGCTCCGCAGGGATTCTGCAAGATGTCGTCACTTCTTCTCCCCCTGCTTCCCTATCTCCTCTATCTGATAGCAGTGGTCTATTTTCTCTCCTTCTCCCCCTATTCCCTCTACGATTTTCCCCTGGACGATGCCTGGATTCATCGCGTCTATTCCCGCTCCTTTGCCTTGGGCCAGGGCTTTGCCTATAATCCCGGCCAGCAGGAGGCCGGATCCACGAGCCCCTTATGGGCCATCGTTACGGCACCGGCTCACTGGCTGGAGCCGTTCGGTACCCGGTCGGTGGTGGTGGCGGTCAAGGAGATCGGGATTCTGCTGGGGATACTGCTCATACGGGAGCTGGTCTTGTTGACCTGTATGCTGACCCGTTCCTGGAAGAGTGCTCTTGTGGCCGGATCGCTCTTTGCGCTTGAACCCCGTTTTCTCTTTTCCACCCTTTCTGGAATGGAGACCATTCTGTTGCTTGTCCTGTGGTTAAGTGCTACACGGGCCTATGTGCAGCGACGGTGGGTACTCTCTGCGCTCCTGATGAGCCTGATGCCGGTTACCCGTCCGGAAGCGCTCCTCCTCCTCCCGCTCTGGTGGGGGGGGATGCTCCTGCTTCCCTCGTCCGAGCGCCCCCAGTTAAAAGCGCTTCTCTCCGGCGTTATCCTTGCTCTCCCCATGGGATTGTGGAGCCTCTTCTGCCGCCTGACCAACGGTCACTGGTTGCCGAACACCTTTTACCTCAAGGCCCGGGGGTTTCAGATAGGACCAGATGACCTGCGCATCGCCTGGGAAGTCCTCTCCCAGCATGGGTACGCCATCCTCCCGCTCTTCTGGGTTGGTCTCATCGTGTATATCCTCTGGACCTTTCAACACCGGCGCTTCTCTGTTCAGGTAGGGTTCCTCTACCTCCTTTTCGCTCCGGTGCTGTATGGGATAGGGGTGTTGGGATCACGGACCATGACCACGTACGGATACTACTGGACCCGCTGGTTCGATCCGGTCTCGCTACTCTTGACCGTAGCGTTCAGTATCGGGTATGGGCTTTTCGTACATTGGGGGATGGCTTTGGTGAAGGCCTACCGTTGCAAACGACAGAGAAAACGCTCTACAGTCCTGTTAGGAGGGCTGGGATGGGTAGCCTTACTCGCTCTGCTTGCAGGTGCTCCGATCTTTGTCCATTCCTTTAGCGAACGGCGCCTCCACTTTGCTACCGATGCACGGGCCATCCACCTGATCAATGTGCGTACCGGTCAATGGATTAACCAGCATACGCCAGAAACGGCCAGAGTAGGGGTCAATGATGCCGGAGCCATCCGGTATTTTGGGAGGCGATGGACCCTGGATCTGATCGGACTGAACAATGCAGACATCGCCTTTGGTCGTAAGACAGCCAGGCAACTCATCGAAGAAGATTCTATCGACTGGCTGGCCATCTTTCCGAGTTGGTTTCAGGGATCATCAATCTGGCAAGGGTTTGTCCCCCGTCAGGTCTTTCAGATCCCGCTAGCTGAATACACGATCTGTCCCTGTCCCGGCCAGACCCGTATGGTGATCTTCGAAAGGCGAGCAGGAGCTAAAGAAGCGATGGGGAGTAACAGGTAGCGTTACGACTGAAAAAGTACACATGCCGCAGCAGGGGTCATGCCGGCATTGCTATGCCCTACCCCCGCTACCGTTATCAGGCGCCGCCGCAAGGGGAGAGAGACGGGTGGCTTCTTCGGTACCAATCCGATAAAGCGCCAGTTCCCTGGCCAGGCGGTGTACGAATTGGCCTCCTGCGGAATGCCAGAGACATAGTAACCAGGGCTCGCCTTTTTCCCACCCATACCAGGGGTTTTCTCGACTCATCACGCTCCTCTACCCACACTATATACCAAGGCGATGGGAGGTTGCAACCGGATGTCCAGCCCTTGAGGGGCGGAAAATAGGAGTTGATTCTCCCTGGTAAAGGGGGT
>RFHZ01000106.1 GCA_003696125.1 Nitrospinota bacterium | reverse complement strand
GTGGGGTGCTCAGAGCCCGGAGGTTCCTCTCTCTCCTCTGTACTCTCTGCCACCAGCCGCAGGCTCATCTTCCGCTCTTCCGCATCAATCCGCAGGACCTCGACCTGCACCCGCTGGCCAAGACTGACCACCTCCTCCGGCCGGGAGACATGCGGTTTCCCTAACTGGGAGAGATGGATCAACCCCTCTACCCCCGGTTCCAGCCGGACAAAGGCTCCAAAGTCGGCCAAAGAGACCACCTCTCCCTCCACCACCGACCCGACAGGGTACTTCTGCTCAATGGCCTGCCAGGGATGGGGAGTCAACTGCTTGAGGCTCAGGGTAAGATGCTCTTTCTCCTTGTCGATATCCAGGACCTTGGCCTCGATGGCCTCCCCCTTCTTCACCACGGCCGAGGGATGCTCTACCTTGCCCCAGGACAACTCCGAGATATGGATAAAGCCATCCACCCCTTCGGGCAGGGAGACAAAGACCCCAAAATGGGTGATCGCCTTGACCTTGCCGGTCACCGTTGAACCGACAGGGTAGCGCTCCTCCACCACATCCCAGGGATTCGGGGTCAACTGCTTTGTCCCCAACGAAATCCGCCGGTTTTCCTTATCCACGCTGAGGACCATCACCTCGATCACATCCCCCACCTTCACCACCTGCGACGGGTGTTTGACCCGCTGCCAGGCCATCTGGGAGAGATGTAACAGCCCCTCGATCCCCTCTTCCAGTTCCAGGAAAGCCCCGTAATCGGTGATATCGACCACGCGAGCTTGCACCACACTCCCCTCTGGATACTTCTGCTCCACCTTTTCCCAGGGATCAGGGGTCAACTGCTTGTAGCCGAGACTGATCCGCTCTGTCTCCCGGTTAAACTCCAGCACCTTGACCTGGATCCGCTGGCCAACGCTAAAGAGATCAGAGGGATGGGACACCCGTCCCCACGACATATTGGAGAGGTGGAGGAGTCCTCCCACGCCTCCCAGATCGACAAATGCGCCATAGTCGGTGATCTTGGTAATCTCCCCTTCCACCGTCTGTCCCACCTCCAGCGTGGCCAGGCGCTCCTGCTTCTGCTTCTCCCGCTCTTCCTCCAGGTAGAGACGCCGGGAGAGCACGATGTTGCGCTCCCCTTTATCAAACTTCACGATCTTAAAGACAAAACGCTGTCCGATGAGCTTCTCCAGGGTTCTAACCGGATAGAGATCGGCCTGGGAGGCCGGGAGGAAGGCCTTGACTCCCACATCAACCATTAACCCTCCCTTCACCCGGCTCACCACCACACCTTCCACCGGTTCTCCACGCTGGTAGAGTTCCTCCAGCTCGTTCCACCGCCGAATCCGCTCTGCACGCTCCCGCGAAAGAACTACTCTGCCCTCTTCATCCTCGCGGTATTCCAGAACAACCTCTATCTCATTCCCGACCGCCACCTCTTGAGGTGGGAACTCTTCTAACGGGATAATACCTTCCGACTTGTAGCCGACATCGACCAATACCGCATTTTTCTCGACCTTGACAATCTTCCCCTTGAGGATCTCACCCTCACGAAAGGGGGATAAGGTATGGGCGTATAAGGCTTCTAAGTCCTCAACATCCCACTCCTCTGGTTCAGAAACCAGTTGCTTCTCTAGCTTTTCTTCCATGCTCTCCACTCCTTCCTTAGTCTGGCATTATGCCTATTTCAGTATATCATAAAGCGGTACGATATACAATTCTCCCCCCGGAAATTCGCTGTGTTACGGCCCTCAGGCAGTCGCCCCCTCTCCAATCCTCCTCCGAGTCCCCCTCCTCATTTTTCTCTTGACTCCTCAAGTCACCGGTGTTATCTTGCGAGCAAATCGCTCTTGGCATTATTGTCCTGCCTCTGGCACCAAAGAGGGGGGAAGATGCGTTTCCGTTTGGGGTTTTGTATGAAGGAGGGCCTTGTATGGACACATATGTGAAGCTTAGAAACAGACCTGTCCTGTCACTCTGGTTCATCTGTAGCCTTGCCATAGTGCTCGTCCTCTTCTTCACGCTCCCGGCTAGTGCCGAAGTCACTACCGAGATCGAAAGTCGCCCTTGCGGCAGATACGGAGGGGTGCTGCGTACCCATGCCGGGGAAGACCTGGTGCATTTTGATCCCCATCTGCAAACCACCGTCCGCACCCAACAGCGGGTCGGCGGGTCCTACAACCGCCTCTTCCGCTACTCCTTCTACACGGAGGGGAAAGTGGTCCCCGACCTGGTGGAGAGTTGGGAGATCAGCAAGGATGGATTGACTTATACCTTTAAACTCCGCAAAGGGGTGAAATTCCACTGTGGTGATCTGGTGAAAGGGAGACCGGGAGCCTGTACCGATCTCGATGCCGCCGATGTGAAGTGGAGTATCGACAAGATCCGCAACAAGAACTTCAGCCGACGGGCCGGATACTTTGCCGCCATCGACCGCATCGAGGTGGTGGACCCGCTCACGGTACGGATGCACCTTAAGCAACCGGATGCGGGCTTGATCTCCAAGCTGGCCGTCGGGTGGGCCATCATCTTTCCCAGCGAACTCCCCTGGGATCGCCTCAAGGATACGGTAATCGGTACCGGGCCCTTCATCTGGAAGGAATACGTCACCGGCCAGGGCTCCACCACGGTCCGCAATCCCAACTACTTCCGTAAAGGGTACCCCTGCATGGATGGGATCAGGAACTATGTCTTCAAAGATCCCACCGTGGCCTTAGCGGCTCTGCGTGCCCGACAGCTCGATATCAATTCCTACATGCAGTACATCTATCCCTCCGATGCGAAGCTCCTGCGGGAAAAGAATCCCGAGGTCATCGTCTCGATCCGCTCCCGCCTCTGGTGGCACTCCATCGCCGGGAAGATCGATAAGGCCCCGTGGAGCGACCGACGGGTGCGGCAGGCCTTCAGCCTGGCCATCGACCGTTACAAGGCGGTGGAAGTCCTGGGAGAAGGAGTGGGATCGGTCGGGGGGTATCAACCTCCCTGGACCAAGTGGAGCCTGCCCAAAGACGAACTGGCGCAGTATGTGGGCAAGCCGGATCCGGAAACGGTAAAAGCACGCAGGGAAAAGGCGAAACAGCTCCTGGCCGAAGCCGGGTACAAGCCGGGGGAACTCAAGCTGAAATGGTTGATCCTCGACACGCCAGAATCGGTCCTCACCCCCCAGTTTGTCCAAGAGCAACTGCGCCAGATCGGGGTAGAGATCGAACTGGAGGTGGCCGACCGGGGGACCTTTACGCAACGTCGCGATGCCGGCGACTACCAGCTCATCACCATGGATAACGTTGCGGGAGTGCTGGATCCGAGCCTCTTTTATGCCGACTTCTTCCTCTGTGGAGCCAGTGCCAACGAATCGGGGTACTGCAATCCCAAATTTGACGAGCTGTTCAAGCAGCAGCTCTCCGAACTCGACGAAGAGAAACGGGTCAAGATCATCCATGAGATGGAACGGATTCTCCTGACCGATCTTCCAGCAGTGCAGGTGCGCTGGGTCGCCGAAGGGATGGCCTGGTGGCCCTGGGTAAAGAACTGGTACGACGTAGACCCGGCTTATTACAACAACGTGACCCTGGAGGAGGTCTGGTTAGACGATAAAAGCAAGTATTAAAGCAGCCAGTTCGAGTCGTACATGCGTAACTATATCATCAAGCGGATCCTATTGGGGATACTCACCGTCTACGGGGTGGCAACGCTGGTCTTCTTCCTCATGCGCATCGTACCGGGCGACCCGGCCCGGATCGCCCTATCCGAGCCGGGTCGAGAGGGGAGGGTTCCGGAAGAGTTGGTCATGGCGATGCGGGTCAAACTGGGACTGGCCAGGGTCTCCATCGCTCCCAATCGGGAGCGCCTGGAACCGAGATACGGGGCCAAGTATCCCCAGGTCGTGGCTGCTCTGCAGCGTTTAGATCCCCAGATGGTGATGGGAAGTGTGCGGGCCGGGGCTCCGGTCAATGCCGGGGGCTACTTCTTAGACCCGGAAGACATCCAGGTCACTATCACGAATATCCCCTGGTATCAGCAGTACATAGAGTGGCTTTGGAACTCCTTTCGGCTGGAATTCGGGAATTCGCTCAAGGTCAACCGACCGGTAACCCAGGAGTGGCTCCGTTTCTTCCCCATGACCTTTAGCATCGCTGTCTTTGCCGGCATCCTCACCCTGGTGGTTGCCATTCCGCTGGGGGTCATCTCTGCCATCCGCCAGGACCGGTTTCTCGACTACGTGGGGAGGGTGATCGCCATAGCCGGTCTCTCCCTCCCCTCCTTCTGGGTCGCTCTCCTGATCATCCTCACCCTGGTCATCTGGTTTAAATGGCTCCCTCCCCTCGAATACATCCCCTTCTGGAAGGACCCGATCCAGAGCCTGAAGCAGATCTTCTTCCCCGCCTTCTCCGTCGCCT
Source organism: Nitrospinota bacterium (assembly GCA_003696125.1). Lineage (GTDB taxonomy): Bacteria > Tectomicrobia > Entotheonellia > J063 > J063 > J063. Next base: position 204 of record RFHZ01000106.1, on the reverse strand, counting down.
TTGCCCAGATCGGGGTCATCGCGCGCATGACCCGCTCTTCCATGCTGGAAGTGTTACGGGAAGACTACATCCGCACCGCCTGGGCCAAGGGCCTGGGGGAACGGGTGGTGGTACTACGCCACGCCTTGAAAAACGCCTTCTTGCCCGTGCTTACCGTCTTCGGCCTCCAACTCGGGTTTTCCATCGGGGGCCTAGTCGTGGTAG
>RFHZ01000105.1 GCA_003696125.1 Nitrospinota bacterium | reverse complement strand
GAACATCGAGCGCTGGTCGAGCCCAGAGTACGACAGGCTCTGGAAGCAGGCAGCGAGCGAGTTCGATCCGGTGAAGCGCGCCGCCCTCTTCATCCAGATGAACGACATGATCATCAACAACGTGGTGCTGGTGCCGGTGGTCTGGCGTAACGGGGTCTCGGCTGTCAGCAAGGATCTGCGCGGGATGGAGTTGACCACCTGGGACTCGAACCTCTGGCGGCTGGCCTACTGGTACCGGGTCTGAGGAGAGAAGAGGGATAAGGGGCTGTGGTAGGAGCGGTTTCAACGCGACTCTTAAGGAGAGCGTCTGGCTCTGCAGTCGCGAATGAATTCTCTCTTACAACGTTGCACGTTTCACGTCATACCGTTCCACGTTTACCGCCTGTGTACCTGGTTTGTTGCAGCCAAGTGTTCTGTGGTCAGCACGTAGGGGCACAGCGCGCTGCGTCCCTACCGGGCAACCGGTGGTCTGTGGGCCGCCTCGGTGGAACGGTGTCAGCGATTATGACCGGCCAGGGCAAGGAGGAAGAGGAGGCATGCATCGCTACCTGATACGGCGGCTGCTCATTTCCATACCCGTCCTTTTGGGTATCAGCATGGTCCTCTTCTCCGTCCTGGCCCTGGCTCCGGGGGATCCCTTTGGGGAACTGGCCCAGAACCCGAACATCCCCCCAGAGGTGCGCATGAACCTCCGCAAGCAGTTCGGTCTGGACGATCCGGTTCTGGTTCGTTATCTCCGCTGGGTCTCCTCCATGCTCAAGGGGGACTGGGGGTACTCCTTTGTTAGTCGCATCCCGGTGGAAGAGCTGATCCGGCAACGCCTGCTCACCACCCTCTACGTGCTCGGCTCCGCCTATCTCCTGGCTATCATGGTTGCCCTGCCGGTCGGGATCGTCTCTGCCATCAAACCCTATTCCCTCTTTGACCAGGTCGCCACCACCTTCGCCTTTATCGGGTACTCGCTCCCCACCTTCTTCACCGGTCTCCTCTTCATCCTGGTCTTCAGCATTTATCTCGATTGGCTCCCCTTCATCTACAGCTCTACCATCGAGGCTACCGGCTGGGCCTGGGTCAAGGAGCACCTGCGGCAGGGAGCCATGCCGATCACCGTGCTCGGCCTGTTCCAGGCCGCCTCTCTGACCCGTTTTGTGCGGGCATCCATGCTGGAGGTGGTGCATCAAGACTTCATCACCACGGCGCGGGCCAAGGGACTGGCCGAGCGGGGAACGATCCTGAAGCATGCGCTCCGCAACGCCCTGATTCCGGTGGTCACGGTCGTGGCCTTGCAGATCCCGACCATCTTTACCGGTGCGGTGATCACCGAGCAGATCTTTCGCGTGCCCGGCATCGGCTCGTTGCTGATCACCTCGATCGAGAGTACCGATACCCCGGTGGTGATGGCCATCACCTTTGTCTATTCGGTGCTGGTGGTCCTCTTTAATCTGATCGCCGACATCATCTACGGGGTCCTCGATCCCCGTATTACTTATAGTTAGGAGTTCAGGGAGAAAAGGCATGGCAGAGCGGACGGCACAGGCCTCGTTAGCGATGGAGAAACGCGGAGAGGAGAGGGGAAGCGTTGCTCCACCGCAGAGTTTTTGGAGAACGGTCTGGCAGCGGTATCGCCGACACCGGCTCGCCGTCTTCGGCATGGTCACGCTGGGGATCCTGACCCTCAGCACCCTGATCGGACCCTTCGTGTACCAGCGGGACATTAATGAAATCGATTTCACCGTGGCCTTGCAAGGGCCCAGCCTCTCTCATCCCCTGGGCACAGACGATATGGGACAGGATCTGCTGGCCCGCATCCTGTACGGGGGACGGGTATCCATCGCCGTGGGGCTGACCTCGATGCTCATCGCCATCATCCTCGGTACCATCGTGGGCGCGATTGCCGGGTACTTCGGGGGAGCCATCGACAACGTCTTGATGCGGATCACCGATCTCTTCATCTCCCTGCCCCAGCTCCCCCTGCTCCTCCTGGTCGTGTACCTGTTTCGCGACACCATGCGCCGCCTCTTTGGTCCGGAGCTGGGCATCTTCTTCCTCATCGTGGTGGTCATCGGTGGACTCCGCTGGATGCAACCGGCGCGACTGGTCCGCGCGTCGTTTTTGTCACTGAAAGAGCGGGAGTTTGT
>RFHZ01000104.1 GCA_003696125.1 Nitrospinota bacterium | reverse complement strand
GTCCGGTTGCCTCCTGGACAGTCGCCTGCAGCACGACATTCCCTGTCACCGGAGAGGCAAAGGTACAGAAGAGGAGACCTCTCTCATCGGTCTGCCCCGTGCAGACCGTCTCTATGCGCCGGGTCTCGGTGAAGTGTTCGTACGCATAGAAGCCACCAACCAGCCGCTTGCGATGCGAATAGGTTTTGCGCCGGAAGAGATCGACGCTGACCGGCACCTGGGGCAGCGGTTTGCCCCGGAGGTCTACCACCGCCACCCGGAATTTCACCTCCTGCTGTGCGAGGGCCCACGACTCCGGCTTGAGGCCTACCAGGAGGTGGGCGGGCCAGAGGGGAACGGTGGAGGAGATGGTCTGCACTTCGCCATTCGGATCACGAAACTCCAGCTCGGCCAGAATCTCCTGTGGGGCCTGTACCACCGGCAGGCCGGTGATGCGGGTGCGGGCTGTTCCGGCCGCATCAAGCTCCAGATCGATGCTCTGAACTCCAGGAACCTTGCGCTCTTCTGCCTCTTCTCCTGGTTTGTGCAGACCCTCCTGTACCGCGCCGTTGGCAAACACAAAGCCCTCGAAACCGGCAAAAGAGGGGAGGGGTTTGGGACGCACCTGATAACGGAACCTGACCGGGAGCCGGGCTGCTCCCCCTCCGGCCAGATAGGAGACGGCCAGATCCACGGTGACCTCCCGGGGGGAGACAAGAGGCGTGGCCGGAAAGCGTATCCGCCCTTTCATCAAAGGGACGCGAAAGGCTTCTACCCGGAACCGACCCGATTGCCAGCCGGTCCAGGGTTTCCCCTTCTCCCTGACCAGGCGCACGGTGTAGAGTCCGAGTCTGGCCTGTCGTGGGATCTGCCATTCTGTCTCTGCCGTACCGTTCTCCCCCCAGGTGAGAGGGAGCGTGTATCGCTGGCCGCTGCCGGTATGTTGTATCAAGACCGCCTGAGGTCTCTTCGCTTCAGGGACCAGGCCAAAACCTGTTTCCGTCTCCTGCCGCAGGATATGCTTCATGTGCACGGTCTCCCCGGCCCGGAACAGGGGACGATCCAGGATGGTGTGGGCGATGATAGTGTCTCGAGCCGAGGGAGTAGGGAGCTGGAAGCGCCAGGGTTCGATCCCGTCATCCCAGCTCGAATGGACCAGGGCCAGATCGCCAGAGGTGGTACGGGCGGTGACGAACAGTCCGTACTCAAGAGGATGGTATGAACAACGGGGGACCTCATCACGCCAGGGAAGACCGGTGATGCGGGCGATCCCCTTCCTATCCGTCTCCCCTTCCCACCAGAGCGTCCCCTGGCAATCGATGACGGTAACCCGGGCCGCAGGTACCGGCTGTCCGCTATCCAGGGTGGTCACCCAGGCTAAGGACGATTCGCGCCCCCATTTGAAATGGAGAGAGAGGTTGGTGACCAGGACGGCGGTGGGAACGAACATCGGTTGCGGTTTGCCCAGGAGGGCTGCTCCCAGGCGGGGACTCTCCAGCTCCACCAGATAGAAGCCGGGTCCGGGCAGGGGAATCCCCACCACCTCAAAGGTCTTGCCTCCATGCGGTTTGGGGAGAGAAAACTCCTGCAGACGCTCCTGCCTGTCCAGATCGGCAAACAGGGAGGTCCCTCGATCCTCCCACCCTCGCCGGTAGATCTTTCCCAGCCAGGCGCGGATCTCGTCTGCCTTCTCCACCGGTAGGGAGAGGAGCTTCCCGGGAATGGTCTCCGCTTCTGCGCTCTCTACCCGGAGCATCCGCATCTTGAGTTCCGGCTCCAGGTTGCGCAGGGTGACCGGGAGCACAGGGCTGGCCTTCCGCTCCAGGATACCGAACCGGCCGGCAAACTTGGCCAGGGGAGGATAGTCAGCCGTTTTAACGGTCAGGGGAAAGCTTCCCGCATTGACCAGAGAGCGGCCCGCCTCATCGGTCAGATCAGGGGGAATCTCCAGTCGAAAGGCCGTCTTTTCCGGGAAAGGACCGGGGAAAACGACCCGGTACACGACCTCTTCTTCCGACTCCTCTGGTTTCCATACCTTCCCTTCCGGTCCTTTCAGTACAATGGTCCGGGCCTGGGTCCAGGTGACCGGGGCAGAGAAGCGGAGCGACATGGGGGTAAGGGGAAGGCAGTCGGCACGCGGGTTTTCCCGGCGACAGTGGAAGGTGGCGGTGAAGGCGGGACGGGTGCGGAAGGCCAGGATCTGGTCTTTCTCGGTAGGGATACCGGTCAGGGACTCCACTCCCCGGCCCCAGATGAGGTTGACCCGGGTTGCTGCAGGGAAGCGTTGTCTGGCCTGGATAAGGAGCAGGGGCGCGGTCGGTCTTCGTTGTCCATAGGTGGCCTGCAGGATCGCTTCCCTCTCTTCCCTGGTAACGATCCGGACACCGACCCGTTCCTGGATCCCTTCGACGGCAAAGAAGACATGAGCGCGTATCGATTCCTGGGTCGGCTCCCCATCCAGGGTCAGCAAGAATACCTGATCTTCGGCGATATGAGTCGAGCCCTGGTAGGGGATCGAGGCGCGTATGCTGGGACCACCGGTGGAAAAGACAAAGGTCTGTTGCCCGGAGAGGGCCTCACCGGCCAGGGTTTTTAAGTCAGGTTTCAGGGTAAAGGTGCAGCGCAGACCGGCCGGGAGCTTTTTCGTAAAGTCGTACACCCAGTTGTGTCCATCGATCCAGCGGGATTTCCCCTGTACCGGGCAGTCGATGAGGAACGGTTCCAGATGGGCACGTGGATCGGCCAGAGGAACCATCTGCTCAGAGAATTTGACCCGTACCTGCTGCACCCCCTTCACCGTGCCCTGGGGAGAGAAGAGAGCCACATGAGGAGCTTCTGTCGCGGTAAGGAGGGAGGCGAGAAAAAAGACGATGCCTGTTGTAATACATACCCACCGCATAGGCGATTCTCCTTTGTCTTACCCGATCACCTCATCCGTATCCGGGCGCAGCAGGTGGATCTTTTCCGCATTAAGCCGCAGGTAGACCGTGCCCTGGACCGTGAGGTGCTGATCCGGACCGACCCGGGCCACCAGGGTCTCCTCGCCGGCGCTCATATAGACGATCTGTTCCGGACCGGTCAACTCCACCACAGAGACTGTTGCCGGAAAAGCGTGTTCCTCTGGCTTTTCCAGGACCACGATGGCCTCCGGCCGGATCCCCAGCAAGAGCGCTGGCGGGAGGGTGAGGGCTACCACCTTTGACTGCAGGGGAGTGGGAAGAGGCAGGGAGAAGAGAGGGTGTCGCAAGAAGAGCCTTTCTCCTTCCCTCTCCAGCCGGCAGCGCAGGAAGTTCATGGGTGGGGTACCGATGAACTCGGCCACAAAGCGATTGGCCGGGTGATTATACACCTCGGCCGGGGTACCGACCTGCTGGATACGTCCCTGGTACATGATCACGATCCGATCCGACATGGTCATCGCTTCCAGTTGATCATGGGTCACGTAGATCATAGTCGTTGCGATGGAGCGGTGCAGCTTGATCAGCTCGGCCCGCATGTACACCCGCAGTTTGGCATCCAGGTTGCTGAGCGGTTCGTCGAGCAGGAACACCTCTGGCTCCCGGATGATGGCCCGTCCCAGGGCCACCCGCTGGCGCTGTCCTCCAGAGAGCTCACGCGGCTTGCGATCGAGCAGGTTTTCGATCTGCAGGAGCCTGGCAATGGTTGCCACGCGACGGTTCCGCTCGGCACGTGGGACCCGTCTCTTCTTCAAGCCGTACTCCAGATTACCCCGCACATCGAGATGCGGATAGAGGGCATAGCTCTGGAAGACCATGGCCACGTTGCGATCGCGTGGCTCCACATCGTTCATCACCCGGTCGTCAAAGTAGATCCTCCCCTGCGTTGGTCGCTCCAGCCCGGCGATCATGCGTAGGGTGGTCGATTTGCCACACCCGCTGGGCCCGACCAGGGTGACAAACTCCTGATCGCGGATCTCCAGATCGACCTGATCCACCGCCACCACACGATGTCCAAAGACCTTGCTTACTCCTTCCAG
>RFHZ01000103.1 GCA_003696125.1 Nitrospinota bacterium | reverse complement strand
CCCTTGCCCTCTCGCCAGCTTACGCGCTGGATCAAACCCTTTTTGTCGGAACATGGGCGCATGGGGTCTTGAAGTCCACAGATGGTGGATTGACATGGAAGCAGGTGAACACGGGCCTCACCAACTGGACCATACGATCTCTGGCCATCTCTCCCAATTATGAGCGGGATGCAACCCTCTTTGTGGGAACAGGTAAAGGGGTATATAAGTCTACCGATGGAGGATTATCCTGGCAACCTCTCGGAGCAATTCCCCTGCCGGTTGAGGTGAAAGCCATTGCGCTCTCTCCCAACTATGCCTCTGACACAACGCTCTTTGTGGGAGTAGAGTCGTTTATTCTCAAATCGATCGATGGTGGAGAGTCGTGGAGGCTCTCTTTACGGTTATCTCAGGAACCACTCCTCATTTCTCTGGCCATGTCGCCTTCCTATCCATTCGATTCTACTATTTTTTTGGGAGTAGGAGACCTCGAAGGGACCTTTAATGAGATTTATTACTCCCCTGATGGTGGTGACTCATGGGCCCAACAGAGTTGGGATGGTCGTATGCCCATTTTTCGGATCGCCTTATCTCCCAACTATCCTCTAGATCGAACCGTCTTTGTGGCCAGCCGGTATGCTATTCTGAAGACCAATGATGACGGAGTAAGTTGGCAACCCGCCTTTATTGTGGATTCATCACGTTACATCCGCACTGTAGCGGTTTCTCCAGCATTTGCCCTGGATGAAACGGTCTTTGCCGGCATCTTCGGAGGAGGAGTGTTGCATTCTGAGGATGGCGGCTTTTTCTGGGAACCAAGGAACACGAATCTCACCAGTCTCCAGGTAAATTCGATTCAACTCTCTCCCGAATATCTTTCGGACGGGGTCGTTTTTGTCAGTACTCTGGGACAGGTTTTCAAGTCAACGGACTGGGGAGCCACCTGGACTTCTGTATTAAAAGTGCAAGGAGGTACCTATGTCGCTTTAGCTATCTCCCCTTCCTATTCCCAGGATCAGGCTGTCTTTGCTGCGATTGGACACGCAGGCGTTTTTAAATCTGAAGACGGGGGAACCTCATGGATTGCTATAAACAAAGGGCTGGATAGTAAAAACTTTGGGCTCAAATCGATCGCCGTTTCTCCTGCCTATGACCAGGATACCACCCTCTTGGCTGGCACCACAGAGGGGATCTATCGATCTGATAATGGGGGACGATCCTGGAAACAGGTGCTACAAACCGACAGTACCGTGTACGCCATAGCATTCTCTCCTCTCTTCGCTCAGGATGGAACGGTCTTTGCGGGTACCATGGGACAAGGAGTGTTCAAATCTTCTGATGGGGGCATTTCTTGGGAATCGACAAACGAAGGTCTGACCAATACGTTTGTTAAAGCGCTTGTCGTTTCTCCTGCGTATGCCAGTGACCAGACGGTGGTGGTAGGGACCTGGGGGAGTGGAGTCTTTAAAAGTACAGATGGTGGTTTGTCTTGGCAGGGGGGGGATTCTGCTCTCGACGGAGCCTTTCTCCGTGCCCTGGCAATTTCGCCTGAATTTGCTCGGGATCGAACGCTGTTTGCTGGAACATGGTCCGGAATTTACCGGTCTGCAGATGCAGGACAAAGCTGGGAGTTTATTCCTACCGTCCGGCCTTTTGATATACGAAAACCGGTTCCTATTCTGACCAGAGGGACCTGGAAGATCTTGAAAGACAGCCAGAGTCATGGAGGGTCACTCGCGTACTCCCGGGTTGCGAAAAGTGCCATGATTTTTCGTTTTGTAGGTACAGGAGTGGCCTGGATTGGTACAAAATCTCAGCAGCAAGGCATAGCCAAGGTTTTTATCGATGGGATACTCGACGCTGAAGTAGACGGCTATAGTTCCTCTCCCCAATGGCAGAAAGT
>RFHZ01000990.1 GCA_003696125.1 Nitrospinota bacterium | reverse complement strand
TTTCGTGAGCGTGTCAAAGGCCTCTCTCAGGCTTGCTGCTTGCTCGACCTGCCCATGATTGCCTCTTGCCGAGAGATATGCGAGGACCAGATCCCGGTCCCCCGGGTTATCCTCCACCAGTAACACCTTGATGTGCTGGACCAGATCTGCCTGCATCGCGCTATGCCTCCGGCGGAAAGCGTACCACCGTGAACCAGAACTCCTTGATGCCGTGCACGATCTTCCTGAAACCCTCAAGGTCTACAGGTTTGGTTATGTAGGCACTTGCCTGCAGGTCGTAAGACTTGACCAGGTCCTCTTCGGCCTCGGACGAAGTCAGCACCACCACTGGGATGCGCCGCAAGGCCTGATCTGCTTTCATCTCGGCCAGCACCTCTCGGCCATCCTTACGGGGCAGGTTGAGGTCGAGCAACAGTAAATCGAGCCGCGGCGCATCCTCATACGGGCCTTCCCTGCGCAGAAAAGCCATGGCTTCCACCCCATCGGTAACGACGTGTAGATCGACCAGGATTTTTGACTCTTGCAGGTTCTCCTGCAACAAGTCCACGTCTGCAGGGTTGTCCTCGACCAGCAAAACCCTGATCCGTTCAGTCATGTTGTGTCCTCCTCGCGCTTCACGGCCGGCAGGGTAAAAAAGAACCGGCTGCCCTTTCCACAGGTAGACTCAACCCACACTCTGCCTCCGTGTCGTTCAACGACCTTCTTCACGATGGCCAAACCGATACCCGTGCCCGGGTATGTCCCCCGGGCATGGAGCCGTTGGAAGATCGTAAAGATCCGCTCGTGATATTGGGGCTCGATACCGATGCCGTTGTCTGCCACGCAGATCTCCCACCAGCCATTCTGACGGTGAGCAGTAATCTCGACTCTAGGGGGTGCCGCACTCCGGAACTTCATGGCGTTGTCGATCAGGTTTTGGAAGACCTGCCCCAACTGGGTACGGTCGGCCATGACCATGGGCAACTGGCCAATGACGATCTCCGCACCGGTCTCAGCTATTTTTCTCTCCAGGTTTTCCAAGACCTCTGCCATCACCTCCTGGCAATCCGTCGGTTCCAAGGGGTTACCGCGGGTACCTACGCGGGATAAAGTCAGCAGGTCATTGATCAACGTCTGCATCCGTGTAGCCCCATCAACGATATAGTGAATGTACTTGCTGGCCTTCTCGTCGAGCTGTCCCTCATAGTGCCGGGCAAGAAGCTGGGTATAGCTTGCCACCATCCGCAAAGGCTCCTGCAAATCATGGCTTGCGACATAGGCAAACTGCTCCAGTTCTTTGTTCGAGCGCTCCAGCTCACATTTTGTGTGTTCCACCTCTTGTAAAAGCCTGCGCAGTTCCTCAGCTTTTCTCTTCTCAACTTCCACTCTTGCAGCAGCGGCGGCAAGGGTTTTTTCTCTTTCTATGGAGGCTCTGAGCCTGGCTGATAACTGCCTTTCCCTTTTCAACAGCTCGAAGATCCCCCAAGCGACTCCAAATAGCGGACACATGTAACTCACGATTTTTATGGTGTGAGACAGATCAAACTGCGCATCGTATAATTGTTGCGAATGCACCATATAGAGCTGGGCAAGAAAACCGAAGCCAATCGAAGCCAGCATGCTCCGCATAAAGTACGTATGCTCTTTCTCCTCGGTATAGGCGCGGAGAAAAAGCAGAAAGACCACAAGATACCCGAGCGCTGCTCCCAGATCTACCGGCCTGCTGATGACCTGTCCCGGAAAGATAAACCGGGGAAGCGGAGAATGGATGATCAGCGCGGTAATGATGGTTGAACCGAAAAAACCAACGGAATGCCCAAGGA
>RFHZ01000989.1 GCA_003696125.1 Nitrospinota bacterium | reverse complement strand
GGGTTCCCCCCTTCCCGGAGACACAGGCCTATGTCCGCAAGGTAAAGGCTTTTTACCAGAGAGAACAACAGACCAGGAAAGGAAACGGATATGCCAACACCACAGGTGGGTATCGTAATGGGTAGCGATTCTGATCTGCCCGTGATGGAAGAGGCGGCCCGGGTGCTCCGTGACTTCGGGGTACCGTATGAGATGACCATCTCCTCGGCACACCGTGCCCCCAAGCGCACGGCAGAGTACGCTGAAACGGCCAAAGCACGCGGCCTGAAGGTCCTGATCGCCGGGGCAGGGGGGGCGGCACACCTGGCAGGGGTGCTGGCTGCCGAAACCACCCTGCCGGTGATCGGCATCCCCATCGACTCCTCGGCGCTAAAGGGACTCGATGCCCTGCTGGCAACGGTCCAGATGCCCGGTGGGGTCCCGGTAGCGACCATGGCCATCGGCAAGGCGGGGGCGAGAAATGCGGGCCTGCTCGCGGTGCAGATCCTGGCCCTCAGCGACGAACAACTGGCCCAACGGCTGGACGAGTATAAAGAACGACTGGCCCGCGAGGTGGAGGAAAAGGGGAGGCGACTTGCGGAGAGAGGTGGTACAGCGGAATCGAGAGCATATCTGTAAGATCGATGCCCCCTACGCCTTAGAACGGGCGGCACGGCTGATCCGGGCCGGCAGGGTTGTTGCCTTTCCCACCGATACGCTGTACGGCCTGGGAGTGGATGCCTGGAATCCCCAGGCCCTGGAACAGGTCTCTGCCCTGAAAGGGCGCAAACAGGGGAGACCGTTCCCGGTGCTTATCGCCACCCCGGCCCAGTTGTCCCAACTGGTGGCAGCGATCCCTCCCCGCGTTCAACGGCTCATCGATGCCTTCTGGCCCGGTCCGCTGACCCTCCTCTTTCCCCCGCACCCTGCCGTCCATCCCTTGCTGGTAGGAGCGTCAGGGAAGATAGGCGTGCGCCTGCCGGCACACCCCCAGGTACAGGAGCTGATCCGGCTGGCCGGGGTCCCCATTACCGGCACCAGCGCCAACCCGTCCGGCGCTCCCCCGGCCCGCAATGCCCGGGAAGTGGCCACCTACTTCGGCCGGCGAGTCGATCTGATCCTGGATGGAGGCCAGACACCGGCAACGACCGGGTCTACGGTCGTCGATGCCACCGTAGATCCTCCCCGGTTCATCCGGGAAGGGGTGTTGAGCCGGTCCCGCATCCTTCCCTACCTGGAGGCGTAAGGGAGTTACCCTGTACCCTGGTGCGGCCGGCGGATGGCTGGTACCGGCTTGTAAAAGGACTTATGCTTTCAAGCGGCAGAGACGAAAAGGAAAGGGAAGCGTTAAGGAGTGGATATGAGTTACGATCCGATCAAGCTCGAAGTCTTTAAGAACCTCTTTGCTTCGGTGGCCGAGGAGATGGGGGTAACCCTGTGCCGGACGGCTTACTCTCCCAACATCAAAGAGCGCCGTGATTACTCCTGTGCCGTCTTTGACGGGCAGGGACGGATGGTGGCGCAGGGGGATCATATGCCCGTCCACCTCGGCTCAATGCCCCTCTCTGTGCTGAGCGCCATCGAAAACGTCCCCATGGAACCGGGCGATGTGGTGGTGCTGAACGACCCGTACAAGGGGGGTACCCACCTCCCTGACATCACCCTGGTCTCCCCGGTATACGAGCCAGGAACCACAGAACCCCTCTTCTTTGTCGCCAACAGGGCTCATCATGCCGATGTGGGGGGGATGACCCCTGGTTCGATGCCCCTCTCCACCGAGGTGTTCCAGGAAGGGATCCGTATCCCTCCCCTGAAGCTGATGCGCAAGGGGGAAGTGGTGCAGGATGTGATGAGCCTGATCCTGGCCAATGTCCGTACCCCGGAAGAGCGGGAAGGGGATCTGACCGCTCAACTGGCGGCCAACAAGACCGGAGAGCGTCGCCTGCTGGAGATCGTGGCCAAGTACGGCCGGGCCGAGACGGTGCACTACATGCAGGAGCTACAAAAATATGCCGAACGGATGACCCGGGCGGCCATCGCCTCCATCCCGGATGGGACCTATACCTTTGTCGATTATATGGACGACGACGGGATCAGCCCGGATCCGGTGAAGATCCATGTCGTCATCACCATAGAGGGGAGCAACGCCACCATCGATTTCAGCGGGAGTGCCAGGCAGGTACGGGGCAGCATCAACGCCATCTATGCCATCACCCTCTCTGCGGTCTTCTATGTCTTTCGCTCCCTGGTCGGGAGCGATATCCCTTCCAACTACGGCGGCATGGTCCCCCTGACCGTGATCGCCCCGGAGGGAACGGTGGTCAATGCGACTTTCCCGGCCGCGGTGGCTGGAGGGAATGTGGAGACCTCGCAACGCATGGTCGATGTCCTCCTGGGAGCCCTGGCCCAGGCCCTGCCGGACAGGGTACCGGCGGCGAGTAGCGGCACCATGAACAACGTGACCATCGGGGGGTACGATCCCCGCAAGCAGGCCAACTTCACCTATTATGAGACGATCGGGGGGGGCATGGGTGCGCGTCCCAATGCACCAGGGATCGATGGGGTGCACACGCACATGACCAATACGATGAACACCCCGATCGAAGCCCTGGAGCATGCCTATCCCTTCCGTGTGCTGCGCTATGGCATCCGTCGCGGCTCTGGAGGGAAAGGGAAATTCCGGGGAGGGGACGGGATCATCCGCGAGTGGGAAATCCTGGTGGATGGCGAGGTGACCATCCTCTCGGAGCGCCGCAAACTCCCCCCCTATGGGCTGGCCGGTGGCGAGCCGGGGCAGGTAGGAGAGAATCTCCTCCAGACCAAAACGGGGAGCAAGCGGTTACCGTCCAAGGTGAACATCCGGGTAGAAGCCGGGGATATCCTGCGCGTGGCCACACCGGGTGGTGGAGGCTACGGCAAGGCAGAGGAGTAGAAGGTGGTTGCAGAACAGATCACCCGGTTGCGACGCAACATCGAACAGGTGCTGATCGGGAAAGAGGAGACGGTAAAGATGGTGGTGGCCGGGCTCCTGGCACGGGGACATATCCTGCTCGAAGACGTGCCCGGGGTGGGGAAGACCACCCTGGCCCAGGCCCTGGCCAGATCCCTGGATTGCAGCTTCCGCCGCATCCAGTGTACCCCCGACCTCCTCCCCTCAGACATCCTGGGTGTCTCCATCTATAACCCCCAGAAAGAGCGGTTCGAGTTTCAACCCGGACCCATCTTTGCCCACATCGTGCTGGCCGATGAGATCAACCGGGCCACCCCCCGCACGCAGAGCAGCCTCTCGAGGTGATGAGCGAGTTCCAGGTCTCCATCGATGGAACCACCCATCCC
>RFHZ01000988.1 GCA_003696125.1 Nitrospinota bacterium | reverse complement strand
GTTTATGGTAGTCAAGTGTTTAGTGCAGTGTGTAGGGACGCAGCGCGCTGCGCCCCTACCAGGCGTCCGGTGCCTCTGTGCCTGCTTTCAAAAATAGGGCAGGCGAAGGGCCGCGATCCGCTCCGGATCGTAGCAGGAGCGAAAACGCTCGATCAGGTCCCGCAGTTCCGGCTCGATATGATTGAGAAACCCCCTGACGTGTAAGAGCCCGATTTCCCCTCGACCTACACGTGTTGTTCTCAAGATCCCTCTCTCCTCCAACACTGCCCGTCTCTGGTAGAGCCTGGGATACCCGGCAAACCGGTACCCGCGCTGCCGGAGCAATCGCTCCCGCCTGCGGGGAAAGATGAGTGCAAAATCGTGCAGAATGGCCCAATCCGGCTCTGTCTTCCCGGAAGAGGGGATGGCTACAAAGTAAGGGATACGAGGGCGGAGCACCCTGGTACGCATCGTCCTCCTGAGGCCTGCCTCATCGATAAAAGGGGCCTCTCGTTCCTCAGGAAGGAAGAGGTTGGGAAAATCGACCCGTTCCTGCAGGTGGTGCAGCAGGCTATGCACATGGGTCTCCAGCATCAGGATAAAACTCTCCTCCTGCTCGGCCAGCCGGCCGTACGGGGTGTGGGCGCCATACGGGGTGGGCGACTTCTCATGATCACGGAGCAGCTCCCAGGCTCCCTGCCCCCAGGCTGCCATCGCATTGGTCGGGTGTAGACTCCGCAGCACCCCCTCTCGCTGCCGGAACACCTCGGTCACCAGGCCGACACGAGAGGGGGAGTGCCGGACATCAAACGGCTCCCCCTCCTCCAGGTAGCGCACAATCGACCCGGTCATGGGAAAGGAGGGCATCAGGAGACATCCGGTAGTGCCCACCGTCTCCATCAAGGCATCGATCACGGCATCTGCTCCTCCCACCACATGCCCTAACCGGCTGAGGGAGGCGTGAACACAGACCACCGCCCCCCTCTCCAAACCCAGGCGCTGTAGTGAGGTGACCAGCAGGCGTCGATCAACCCGGAAGAAGACCTTGCTGAGCTGCCGGGTCCCGTGCCGCTGCAGATACCTAAGGATACGATTCGTCATCTCTCTCCCCTCGCATACTCTTCTCCAGCAGGTGTGCATCGATGAAGAACTTAGAGGCCCAGTTCGGGTAGGCATAGGGGAAGTACCCCCCCTGAACCGGGAAGGAGCCCTTGATCGCCCCGCGTGTCTCAGGAGGACCTTCGATCTTGATGGTACGCCGTACATAGCGATTGGTGATACAGGCGGCATCCCGGTAGCGGGGATCACCGGTATCTTGATAGAGCTTCAACCAGCAACAGGCGATCTGCACACTCCCGGTCAGACAGGCCCAGGATACCGCTCCCTGCCAGTTCGGATAGAGACGTCCGGGCAGGAAACCATCCGGGCCAAGTACGGTGAGCAGACCGTCAGCCGTCCTCTGCGCAGCCCGCAGCAACCTCTGGTCCTGGGTAAAGCGATACGCCTCGATGAGCCCACGCAGGGCATAACCCAGGGTGTGGGTCAAGGGTCGGGAGGGATCGGTGAGACAGCAT
>RFHZ01000987.1 GCA_003696125.1 Nitrospinota bacterium | reverse complement strand
TGCCTACATCGGACCGGTGTCGGCTTTCCAGCAGGAGGTCCCCCGGGATGTGGCGACCATGGAGTCTCTCGCTTCCTATCTCGTGCCCACCTTTCCTCCAGACTCGAAGGGGGGAAGGCCGGAAGCACGCTGCACCTCTGCCCGTACCCTGCTCTCTTCCCTGGCTGCCCAACCGGGTTCTTTACCAGGTTCGTTTGTCTTTCACCCCTATCCGGTTACCCCTTATCATATGGATTACCTCTCTCACTTCGATCGCATCGAACAGGCCAAGCAGGTCTATCAGCAGCAGGAGGCGGGTAACGCCTCCCCTTCGCTCAGGGTACAGCCGCGAGGAGAGCTGGCCAGCCAGCTCGTGCAGGCAATGGGACAGCCGGCAGCCGGTGCCGCAGGGGAAGCGATCCTGGAAGAGATCTCCCTTCAGGACCTTCTCTTTGATCACACTTACAGCTTCAACGGCTGGCTGGGTCCCCCCTGGTACAAAGAAGGGTGGTTTCATGCCTATCTCCTTTGGGCCGGGCTGATTACAGATCAGGAGAGGAAACAACGAGTAGATACCCTCTACCGCCGCCTCATCTACGGGGACTACCAGGGACTCGCCGACCGCATCAACGTGGAGCGAGCGCTGGTGGCAGAGCTGACCCGGGGATGTGAACGGGTGATGGTGGGGTACACGATGCGTCACGAGTACTACAACACCGAGTACTCGGCCGGGGTGGAAAACATCGCCGTCGATGCGCTGACCGGCTTTTACTCTCCGGTCTTTTTGCGGACGATTAAGCTGAAGGATTTCCTGTGGAATGGCTGGCTACGACTCGGTATCAATGCCCGACCCAGGGCAGCCTGGAATCCGATCGGAGGCTTTAGCGACCGGGTAGGCCGCCTGGTCTGGTTTGGCATCGGTGATCCTGCCTTTCTCCCCTCTCCTACCAGCAGCATCTGGTTGCCCAACCGGATCCGTGCCGATACGACGGTGGAGGGGGCTCCGCCGGGAGGAGTCCCGGTACCGCGTGATGCGGTCATCCCGGA
Source organism: Nitrospinota bacterium (assembly GCA_003696125.1). Lineage (GTDB taxonomy): Bacteria > Tectomicrobia > Entotheonellia > J063 > J063 > J063. The sequence goes on along the minus strand of RFHZ01000987.1, from coordinate 156 downwards.
ACCGGGTACCGGTATCTTACAGCCGGTGGGGACAGGGAAAAAGGCCAGGACAAAGATCACCTACCGGGTGCTGACCTCGACTTTTCACGATACCACCCGCATGAGCGTGGCCGACCTCCTCTATCCCTATATATTTGCCTTTCGATGGAGTAGTAC
>RFHZ01000986.1 GCA_003696125.1 Nitrospinota bacterium | reverse complement strand
GAAGACAGCCTGATGCATCCCACCCCGAGGTAGTTGACCTGAGTCGTTTGCTGAACCAGCTACCAATTCATCTAACAGGTCGCCACAGCCGACCACCCTATCGTGGTGCTTTGTGGGGTGGGTCGGGCTTGCTACTGTGATCATCAGAGGAATACAAAATAGGGTCGGGCGCGGTGGCCTTCGTGCCCACCGGGGATGTCGCTCCAGCACAGCCCTATAGGAGAAGAGGATGAGTGAAGTAGAAAAAGAGACCCCCATGGTCCAGATCGAGCACCTTTCCCTCTGGTACGGGAGCAAACAGGCGCTCAAGGATATCTCCATCACCATCCCCAGGCAACGCATCACCGCCTTCATCGGTCCCTCCGGTTGTGGGAAGACCACCCTGCTCCGCTGCCTGAACCGGCTCAACGATCTGGTGGAAGGGGTCCGGATCGAGGGCTCCATCCGGGTCGGGGGCGTCGATATCTACGATCCGGCGCTCGATGTGACCGAACTGCGGAAGCGGGTGGGCATGGTCTTCCAGAAATCGAATCCCTTCCCCAAATCGATCTATGAGAACGTGGCCTACGGTCCGCGTATCCTGGGGGTAAAGAAACGCCGGGTACTCGATGCCATCGTGGAGCGGAGTTTGCGGGCCGCCGCCCTCTGGGACGAGGTGGCTGACCGGTTACACGAGAGTGCACTGAGTCTCTCTGGAGGACAGCAACAACGCCTCTGTATTGCACGAGCCATCGCCGTCGAACCGGAAGTCCTCTTAATGGATGAGCCCTGTTCCGCGCTTGATCCGATCGCCACGGCCAAGGTGGAAGAGTTGATGCATGAGCTCAAGGAGCAGTACACCATCGTCATCGTGACCCATAACATGCAGCAGGCAGCTCGGGTGTCGGATTATACCGCTTTTCTTTACCTGGGGGAGTTGATCGAGTACAACACGACCGAAAAGATATTTACCACCCCGGCCAAGACCCAAACCGAGGACTACATCACCGGCCGGTTTGGGTAATAAAAATAAGGAGAGGATCCATGTTAGAGAAATCGACCGAAGAGAGAAGAGAGCGACGCCATACGAGCACGCAGTATGAGCAGGAGCTGACCGAGCTGCGACAGAAACTGCTGCGTATGGGGGGCTATGTGGAGGAGATGATCTTTCGCACCATGCAGGCCCTGGTGGAACGGGACTCGGAACTGGCCCGCCAGATGATCGAGTTTGATCACCAGATCAACCGCCTGGAGGTGGAGATCGATGAGCTCTGCCTCCATATCCTGGCCCTGCGGCAACCGACCGCCAGCGATCTCCGCTTCTTGAGCACGGCCATGAAGATCGTGACCGATCTGGAGCGGATCGCCGATCTGGGGACCAGTATCGCGGAGCGGGCCATCGAGCTGAACGAGGAACCACAGCTCAAGCCGTATATCGATCTCCCCCGCATGGCCGAAGCGGCACAAAAGATGGTGCATGATTGCCTGGATGCCTTTGTGGAACGCAATGTCGAGCTGGCCGAATCGGTGCTCCGGCACGATCACGTGGTGGATGAGCTGAACGAGCAGATCTTTCGAGAACTGCTCACCTTTATGCTGGAAGATCCCCACAACATCACCCGTGCCATGCGTCTCATGTTCGTCTCCAAGGCCCTGGAACGCATCGGGGATCATGCCACCAACATCGCCGAGATGGTGATCTTCATGGTCAAGGGGAAGATCATCCGGCATATGGGAAAGAACGCTCCTCCTGATACCACTCCTTCTGCTTGAACCCCTGGGGGAAAGCTGCTAGAGTATCGTCATACGGTTTTAGGACTATTGCTTCCAAGAGGAGGTCTCACGCATGTTCTTAGGAAAGTTTCCTCGTGTCCGACTCGCCCATCTTCCCACCCCGCTCGAAGAGATGCAGGTCTTGACCCGGACCCTGGGAGGTCCTCGCCTCTTTATCAAACGGGATGACTGCACCGGTCTGGCCTTTGGGGGGAACAAGACCCGCAAGCTCGAGTTTCTCCTCGGCCATGCCCAAAAACAGGGGGCCGATACGCTGATTACCGAGGGAGGGGTGCAGTCCAATCACTGCCGGCAGACCGTGGCTGCCGCCATACGCTGCGGCATGGAATGCGTCCTGGTGCTGGATCAGGGGGAAAGGAGGGAAGTGACCGGCAACCTGCTCCTGGACCAGATCCTGGGAGCCAGGATCGTGCTGGTGGAAAAGCGGGAAGAGCGTCAACCGACCATGGAGCGTATCGCTGCAGAACTCCGTTCCCAGGGAAAGCATCCCTACATCATCCCGACCGGAGGGTCTAACGGGATCGGGGCTGTCGGGTACGCAAGTGTCGTGCACGAGCTGGAGATGCAGGCCAACGAGCTGGGGATCCCGATCGATGCCATTGTTGCCGCGTCGGGGAGTGGGGGGACACAGGGAGGCCTGGTGCTCGGTGCCAAACTCCTCCACAGCCAGGCGCAGATCATCGGGATCAGCGATGGAGCACCCAGAGAGCGACTGGTAGAGGATGTGCTGCGGGTGGCGCGGGAAGGAGCCGCCTATCTGCAGGTTCCCTTGACATTTACGCCGGAAGAGATTATGGTCTATGACGAGTACGCCAGGGAGGGATACGGGGTGCCGAATCCTGGTATGATCGAAGCGGTACGTCTCCTGGCCCGTACCGAGGGGATCCTGCTCGATCCGGTCTACAGCGGCAAGGCCATGGCCGGGCTGATCGACCTGGTACGGCAAGGGGTCTTTCGCAAAGACCAGGTCATCGTCTTCATTCACACCGGGGGGACACCGGCCCTTTTTGCCTATCGAGAGGTCTTCCAGGAGTAAAGAATTATCGTTTGCACCGCATGGAAGCAGGTTTGGTGGCGGCCGTTGCGGATAGATGGAGTGTGCGTATGCGGCACTGGGGATTTGTGTTGATCTGTCTCCTCTCCTTTCCCCTGCTGGTGTGGGGAGGAGAGGCGGATGTCGAGTTCGTCAGGCTGGTGAAACAGGGGGATACCTGGGATATTGCCGTGACCGTTCGCCACCAGGATACCGGCTGGGAGCACTATGCCGACTGGTGGAGGGTGGTGACCCCGGGGGGCGAGGAGCTGGGTAAACGGGTGCTCCTGCACCCGCACGAGGATGAGCAACCCTTTACACGGAGTCTCTCCCGGGTGACCATCCCGGCACATGTCTCCACTATCATCGTTGAGGCGCATGACAAGGTGCATGGATACGGGGGAAAGCGTATCACTATTGATCTTTCCCGCTCCCAGGGACCCGGCTATCAGATCCGGCGGTAGACAGGAGAGAGGAGAGGAATGGGAACAAAGAGTTTGCAATCGACCCGTTATGAGGTCTCTGGGATAGATGAGGCCATAGAGTTCTGCTATGCCAGGGGGTGGACCGATGGCCTGCCGGTGGTGCCGCCGACCGAGGCCAGGATTCAGGCCATGCTCGACGCGGCAGCCCTGGAACCGGAGGAGGAGATTACCTTTATCGAACACCGCCAGGTATCGGTCACCGCGGAAAAGGTGGCCATCAATGCCGTGATGGCCGGATGCAAGCCGGAATACATGCCGGTGATTGTGGCTGCCATAGAGGCGATTGGGGATCCCCGCTACTCCTATCACGGCCCGGCGACCAGCACCGGTGGAGCAGCGGTATTCATGCTGGTGAACGGTCCCATTGCCCGCCAACTGGATATCAACTGTGGTGATAACCTGTTCGGTCCGGGCTGGCGGGCCAACGCCACCATCGGACGGGCGGTGCGGCTGGTGATGCGTAACGTCATCGGTACCCTGCCCGGCCAGCTTGACCGCAGCACCCTGGGACACGCAGGAAAGTACACTTTCTGCATCGCGGAAAACGAGGCAGAGAGTCCCTGGCCACCGGTCCATGTGGAACGCGGGTTTCGACCGGAACAGAGCACGGTGACCGTGCTGGCTGCCCTGGCCCCGCACCAGTTCTACAACCAGCTCAGCAACACGGCCGAGGGGATTCTGACCACTGCCTGTGCCCACATGCGCATCTCGGCCGGGGTAAGGAGCCGTCCCCAGTACGTGCTGGTCATCGCCGGGGAGCACATGCAGGTCATGGCCAAAGACGGGTGGTCCAAAGAGGATATCAGGCGGTTCTGTTTTGAGCATACCCAGACCTCGCTGGCCGAGTTGAAGCGGATTCATGTCCTTCCCGGTCCTCTCACGCCGGAAGACGAGACCACCACGCAGTCGATCGTGGAAACCCCGGAGGATTTCATCGTGGTGGCGACCGGGGGACGTGGTGGAGCCTTTTCTGCTTATATCCCCGGCTGGGGTAGCAAGCGCACTTCCCAGAGTGTAACCAAGGAGATTCGTCTCCCTTAACCCTTATAAGTAACTATGACTGACATTTTGAACACTTTTCTGTCCCTAGAACTCAGCGCTGTCCACAGGTCTACACCGCCGAGGACGCCGAGTCCGCAGAGCGTTTTTGACTTATTCATCCCGGCGGTCTCCGCGTGCTCGGCGGTAAAAAGTTTTTCCGGTAACGCATGGCCTTAGGATAACTCAGAGTGCAAAGGGGTGAGTAATAGCTACTTAGAAAGGAGAGCATCATGGAAAAGCTCCAGATTTTTGATCCGACCCTGGAGGCGCCAGAGCGGCCGTTTAGTTTTGCTCCCAGGCCAGAATCGCTGCGTAACCTGCGCATCGGGCTGGTCGATAACACCAAGTTCAATTCGGATAAGCTGCTCCTGAAGATCGCCACCATCCTGGAACAGGAGTACGGGGCCCAGGGGCATATCATCCGGCGCAAGCACAACTCCAGCGTGCCGGCACATGAGGAGATCATCAAGGAGTACACGGCGAACTGCGATGTGGTCATCGCCGGCATTGGGGACTGAGGCTCGTGCAGCTCGGGCAGTGTGCTCGACGGTATTCTGTTTGAGAAGCAGGGGATTCCGGCTGCTGCTATCGTCACCGATGCCTTTGTAGAGACCGGGCGTGCCATGGCCAGGACCTGGGGAGTGCCCGACTACCCGTTTCTGGTCATGCCCCATCCCACCTCCAATCTGACGGAAGAGGAGCTTGAGCAGCGGGCGCGGGAGATTGCGCCTCAGGTGGTACAGCTCCTGTTGACTGGCCGGAGTGAGAGCTAGAGGGGCGATCGGTCGAGGTTAAGCCGCTTGGCGAGGCAGACACTGGACGGTTACGCATAGGGATAGGGGAGAGGTATGCCTTCCTGTATTTTCTGTCGGATTGTGGAAAAGCAGGCACCAGCAGATGTGCTCTACGAAGACGACGAGATCATCGTGTTTAAGGACATCAATCCCAAAGCACCGGTGCATGTCCTGCTCGTTCCCAAACGGCATATTGCTACGGTGAATGAGGTGGAAGAGCGGGATGTTCTCCTGTTAGGAAAGCTCTTCACCACGGCCAAGACGGTGGCCATGCAGTTATCGGTGGCAGAGAAGGGGTATCGCCTCGTCGTCAACGTGGGACGCGGTGGCGGCCAGGTGATCGATCACGTGCACATGCATCTATTGGGAGGCTGGCAACG
>RFHZ01000985.1 GCA_003696125.1 Nitrospinota bacterium | reverse complement strand
CCCTTGTACCCCCCAATATGCGCACCCCGCTCTATGCGCCCGGCCACGAACTTCTTCTGCACCTCATAGAGGAGCGCATCGTCCAGCTCCGGATTGATGCGGAGGATATCCGGAAACAACTGCCCGGCTTCCTGCGCCTCCAGGAAGAGACGGGCAATGTAGTCGGTATCCGGCTTTTCAGCGCTTCCAGCAGCCATGGCGATGCCGACGACCACCCAGAGCACGGCCATGACGGTAAGTAGATGTCGAGTCATTGTTCCCCCTCCCTTTAGAGAAAAAGTCCTGTTTCTGCCTCGCCCCCTTACTCCCCAATGTAAACCAGGGGCCTGGCGCTGTCAATAAGGGAAAGTCGTAGAAAGGAAAAAGTTCCTAAAAAAATCAGGAAAAAATTCCCATGACAGAAAGGAAAGGAGGAGATATAATACGAGCATCGTATCAACACCGATCTCCCGGAGAACGATCCATCTTAAGGATACTGAGAAGGAAGGCCACATGAACACCTTTACCATTGCCCATCTCTGGTTCACCGTTGCCGTCGATACCACCATCGTCATGGATGTCTTTAAAGGATCGGCGCTGCGGGGAGCCTGGCAATCGCATCTGCGTACCCTGTACTGTGCGCAGTCTGATCAGACCGATCCGCTCCACCAGAGCCTGTGTCCGGTCTGTTTCCTGCTCAGCCGGGAAACGGGAAGCGGGGAAGATCGTCGTCCTTACGCCTTTCTCCCGCCGCTGACGTCCCAGACCACCTTTGCACCGGGGGAGCGTTTCGCATTCGGGATCAGCCTCTTTGGACAGACCGTAGACTTTCTCCCCTATCTGGTCCTGGCCGTAGGACAGATGGGGCAGGTGCAAGGCCTGGGAAAACCGATTCATGCCACCACACGCGGGAGATACCGGCGGGGAACCTTTCATCTGGTCAGCATCGAGGAGATCAATCCCCTAAGTGGGGAGCGACGCTTCCTGCTGGAAGAGGGGAGCACCATGGTCCAGACCCCTCGCCTGCTGGTGGATGAACACCAGATCGTCATGGCCAGCGACGCCCTGCTGGAAAAACTTGCCGCCGGCGAAAACCGGCTGGCGATTCACTTCCTGACCCCCATGCGCATCGTGCAGGACCGGCATCTGGTCAAGCAACCCCGTTTTACCCCCTTCCTGGCCCGACTGCTGGACCGGGTGAGCGCCCTCCGCAGTCAGTTCTCCCAGGAGCCTCCCTTAAGCCGGGAGGAAAAGGGGGCCTTGCTGGCCCTGGCCAGCCGGGTGGATCTGGTGGTCGATGCCACCCGCTGGTGGGACATCAAAGGTCGCTCCACCCGCCTGCAACGCGCCCAGCCGCTGGGAGGATTTGTGGGACGTGTCGTGTACCAGGCTCCTAATACCGAAATCTGGCGTCCGCTGCTCCCCTGGCTCCTCTGGGGACAGAGCACCCAGGTGGGGAAGAACGTGGTGAAGGGGTGCGGGTGGTATGTCATGGAGTCGAGCGGAGCCATTCTTCTTCCAGAGTCAGTGAAGGATAGCGTTTGATAATCGCTTCCGATAGAGTAGGAGGTAAAGTACATCTGAATCGCGCGTACCTGTCTCTCCAGAAATCAGGAAGACCCCCCAAGGAGTATGAGTAATTCATAGTCTATTTTTTTGAAAAACCTCTCCATTGTTGCGTTATCTGCAACACACACAGGGTACCATAGGCTAAATGTCGTGAAGTCTTGTAAAAGGAGAAACATTTTGCAGGGATAGCTAGAGATAGCCTCCAGGAGAACCGCTTATGAAACGCACGCAAAACAAGGCAGCGCGTCTGCTGGAGATCGAGAAACTGCTGCTCGCCCATCCCCAGGGG
>RFHZ01000984.1 GCA_003696125.1 Nitrospinota bacterium | reverse complement strand
TACCTCCACCGCGGCCCGTACCGGTCCGGTGGTGATCAACGAAATGCTGGGGAGTATCGAGGGGGTGGAGTGGGGGCCTCTCTTTGCTGCCACCACCCTGCAACTGCTCCCCATGCTCATCTTTATCTGGCTGGTTCAAAAACATGTGGTGAAAGGGATGACCGTAGGCGCGGTCAAAGGATAAGGAGGAGAGAAGAGTGACAGAGGAAAAGACCGCAGGGAGAACACGATCGTACCGATGGGTCCAAGATATTCCGGTGATCCAACGCACCGAAGTACTCGTGGTAGGGGGTGGGTCCTCCGGCATTGCTGCTGCCGTGGCCAGTGCCCGGAACGGAGCCCAAACCCTCCTCATCGACCGGTATGGATTTTTAGGAGGGACCTCAACGGCTGGATTGGTCGGACCCTTCATGACCTCGTACAGTGCAGACGGGAAGACACAGGTGGTACGAGGGATCTTTCAGGAGATGGTCGAGCGGATGGTGGCTCTGGGAGGGGCGATCGATCCGGGTCAGGTACCGGCCAAGAGCCCGTACTGTGCCTTTATCGAGTTGGGACATGCCCACGTGACTCCCTTCCATGCGGAAGCGCTGAAGATGGCTGCCCTTGATCTGATCGAGGAGGCAGGTGTGGAACTCTTGCTGCACACCTCCTTTCTCGACACCATCATGGAGGGGGAAGTCATCACCGGGGTGGTGGTGGCGAACAAAGGGGGACTCGGCATCATCGAGGCAGAGCGTTTCATCGATACCTCAGCCGATGCCGACGTGGCGGCACGGGCCGGGGTTCCGTATCAGAAGGGCCGACCGCAGGACGGGTTGATGCAGCCGGCTACCCTCTTCTTCCGCATCGGGAATGTCGATGATGCGGCCGTGCAGGCCTGGGTGGAGGAACATGAGCGGATCCATCCGGGAGAACGCCTCTTCCACTGCCTCGTGCAGGAGGCGCGAGAGAAGGGAGAGTTTCCGGTTCCCCGCCAGCATATCGGGATCTATCGAGAGCTGCAGCCCGGCGTCTGGCGGGTAAATAC
>RFHZ01000983.1 GCA_003696125.1 Nitrospinota bacterium | reverse complement strand
ATATCGGCGAGGAGGAAGTTCTGCAGGCGGGTGAAGCGGGCGTGTCCACCCACCGCTTCCAGGACCTCTGCCAGTCGCTGGAGTTGATCACCCGTGACCCAGCCCTGCGGTACCGGGTAGCCGATGTAATACAGGCCCTGCTGCTTCTGCGGGTGTACACCCAGGTGGGCCAGGTCGCCGGGTACCGGCCTGGGAGCAGGGAGTTCCTGAAAATGGTATCCCAGTCGCTCTTCGACCATTGCGCGTATCTCATCAGGGCCATAGTCATCGACCATGAACTTGATACGCGACTTGGGTCGGCTGAGACGATAGCGCAGATCTTCTCGCCAGATGTCGGCAATGGTGCGCACTACGTCGAGGGCTTCCTTTTCCGGCACGAAGATCCGCAGATCGCGTGAGATGCGGGGTGTGGAAGAGAGGCCTCCCCCTACCCGCACCGTGAAGCCGCGCCGGCCCTCGTGTATCACGCCCAGCAGGGCCACGCCGTGAAACTCTGGTCCGCTGCACTGGTGTGGGCAGGCGGTGATGGTCACCTTGAACTTCCGTGGCAGATCCGAATAGTCACGGTGGCCACAAAAAAACCGGTGCACCGCATCAATGACGGGCCAGACATCGAAGGCCTCGTGCGGATTGATGCCGGTCAGCGGGCACCCGGTGACATTGCGCACCGTGTCCCCCTCGGCACCGGTGGTAGTCAGACCGGTCTCCTGGATGGCCTGCAGGACATCAGGCAGGTGCTCCAGGCGCACATTGTGGAGCTGGATTCCCATCCGTGTCGTCAGCTCGCTGTAGTTATCCCCGTACCGTTCCGCGATGAGTCCCACCCCGCGCAGTTGAGCCGGTGTGACGATCCCGCACGGCACCTTGAGCCGTACCATGAAGGTACCCACCTTGGGCTTATCGTGGGCGATCCCGTACCAGTAGAGCCGGACGATGTCCTCTTCCGGGATATCCTCGTACCCCTTCTTGATCAGTTCCGGCAACTCATCGATGATGTCCAGGGGGAACTTCTCCCGCTTGAGACGCTCAACCTTGTTACGTTTATAGACGAGTTCCCATGAGATCCCGTCTCTCAGTTCTGTCGTCATGATGATTTACCCCTTTTCTGCGCTGAGCATGGCTTCACTTCTTCCAACCAGCGCTCAGAGTGTCTGCCCCAAAAAAAACCCCCGCTCCTCCGGGCAATCTCTCCCCTGAGAAGAGATCACCCCAGAAGCGGGGGTCACCTACACGCCGCGTCGGCCGGTGCAGGACTCAGATCAGGAATCCGTCCGAGCGGGTGTCAGCAACCCCCGCTCCGGACACATGCACCGGGTGAATTGTGTACTGTGATACAGAATCACAGGTCGATGTATCACCAGGGAAAAATCCTCTTCCTCTCTCGGATTGATCTGCTGTTTACCACCTTTGGACCGACGAATACACCTTCTGTCTGCCCTAGATACAAAGCATTTTAGTCGGTCCTGACCGGTGATGCAAGGGCTTCTCCCCGTGCTGTGTTTAGGAAAATTATTAGGGAGGAAGGAACGAGACTCGGATATTGGGAGGGCATCGCTGGAGCGGGAGAATCAGCGTAAGGCCTGCCCATGCAGGTAGGGTTGGTGTGAAGAGTGCTGGTGGGCATCGGTGGTTTTCAGATAGGCTTGACCGGTGATACGAGAGGTCTCAGGGCTCTTCGGGAGGTTCCACACGGCCATCGGTCACCTGCCAGACCTTTTTGGCCCGGGCAACGACCGTCGCCTCTGGGGTCACCCAGGTTCCTGCTACGATCGGGATGGCAGGGAGATTGAGTCGGGTGCGGAAGCGACAAAAGCTCCTCACTCAGCACCCATCGTCTCAGCTCACTCCGCCACTCTGGATGCTGTTCCAGGAGACGCAAGAGGTCTCGGAAGTCTTCCACCGTAAAAGGCATGGTCTACTCCTCATCTGGCAGGGGTCCTGACCTTAAAAATAGATCATTTTGCTCTATCGGTCAAGAGCAGGAAAAGAGCAGATCCCTATGACCCGCTTTGATGATTCCTCACGTTACGAGAGGTATATACCAGGTAGATGTAGTCAAAGATGCTTTATCTCGGTGAAGGATGTATTAGTCTAAAAAGAGGAAAAATTTTTCTGCTCTGGTCAGCACTTTATGGT
>RFHZ01000982.1 GCA_003696125.1 Nitrospinota bacterium | reverse complement strand
GGGACGCTCTTTCCTCTACATGTCCTCCTCGGTCGGCTTCTCCTTTACCATCGGGCTCATCGTGGCCCTGGCTCTCAACACCAAGATTCGCTTCGTCTCCTTCTTCCGGGCCATCACTCTCCTCCCCTGGGCCATGCCGATCGTGGTCAGTGCCTTTATCTGGCGCTGGATTTTAGATTCAGAGGCCGGGATTCTCAACGACCTGTTGCTGCGGCTGGGGGTGATTCGGCGTCCCATTGTCTGGCTGGGAAGCGATCCCTGGGCCATGATCTCGGTGATTGCTTCCGATATCTGGATTCGCACACCGCTCATGGTTATCGTGCTGCTGGCCACCCTGCAGACCATCCCGGAAGAATACCTGGAAGCGGCCATGATCGATGGCGCCAACGCCTGGCAGCGCTTCCGTCATATCATGGTCCCCTTCATGCTCCCGTCAGCCTTCTTTCTGCTGCTGATCAGCTCGATCTTTGCCTTCCGGACCTTTGCCCTCGGCTTTCTCCTGACCGGAGGGGGACCGGGACACGACACCTACCTGCTTGTCATCCACATGTACGACACCACCTACAAATTCTTTGAGATTGGTCGAGGTGCAGCCCTCTCCATGGCCATGTTCTTTGCCATCGTGCTGATCACCATCTTCTGGACCCTGATCTTCCGCTCTACGCTGCGGGAACGATAGAGTAAGAGGGAGGAAAGGGAGTGCAAAACAGCAAGCAAAGCAGGATAGACTGGCATCTGTTCCTGAGCCGTCTGTATAAACGGTACGGCATACTCCTTTCCTATGCCATTATCCTGACTTTTGCCCTGCTGGCCGCCATCCCGATTGTCTGGATGTTTCTCACCTCGATTCGCCCCATGGAGGATATCTACGCCATCCCGATCAAATACATCCCCTCCCATTTCCTGGGATTGGAGCAGTACTTCAAAGTCTTTGAAGACCGTCCCTATTTCCTGTACACGCTCAATTCCCTGATCATCTCCGGGGTAACCACCCTCCTCTGCCTGGCCTTAGGCACCCCGGCCGGGTATGGCCTGGCACGAGGCGGGTTTCGTCTTGCCAACTACGTCTTACTCGGTATGCTCTCCTTTCGGCTTTTCCCGCCCATTGCCCTCTTACCCGCCTTCTATCTGATCTTCTACAAGCTGGGGATCCTGGATACCCTGACCGCCCTTATCGTTGCCAACACCTATTTTAATCTCCCCATTGCCATCTTTTTGCTACGAGGCTTCTTCCGGGATATCCCGACCGATTTTGAAGAGGCGGCCCGCATCGATGGCTGCTCCCGCCTCGGCGCCTTCTATCGCGTCATCCTCAAGCTTGCCGGACCCGGCATTGCTGCTGCGGCCATCATGGTCTTTCTCTTTACCTGGAACGAGTTTGTCTTTGCCATCACCCTGGCCGGTTCTTCTCCAGAATCGACCGTGCTGGCGGTGGGCATCACCCACTTCATCGGTGACACCTTCATTGCCTGGAACTTTATCTCTGCCGCCGGGGTCGTCACCGGCCTGCCGGCCCTCGTCTTTGTTCTGTTCTTCCAGAAATACATCATCAGTGGATTGATCGCCGGGAGTTTAAAGGAATAGGGAGGGAGAAGGAGAGATGGCTCCAAGGAAGGGTACCGCACAAAGGACATGGTGGCGTATCGCCGTGCTGCTACTCCTGCTTGTCCTTGCCGCCTGTGGGGGAGAGAAGGGAGAAAAGCCGCTTACCGAAGCCGACCTCAAGAAGGCACGTGAGTATTTTGAACGGGGAAATGCCCTGGCCAGCCAGGGAGCAGCCAAGGCGGAAGAGGCGGTCCGGGCGTACAAGGAAGCCATCAAGATCAATCCCAAGTTTGCCGAGGCTTATAATGCGTTGGGACTGGTACAGCGGGGACGCCAGCAGTTTACCGAAGCGCGACGCTCCTTTGCCAAAGCCATCGAGATCAACCCGCAGTACGCCGAAGCGTATAAGAACCTCGGTTTTGCCTATTATGTGGATGGGATCCTGGACAAGGCGATCGAAAACTACCAGAAGGCGATCGAGATCGATCCGGACTACGGAGAGGCCTACTACTACCTGGGGAAGGCCTATGTCGGGCAGGGAAAGCTGGCCGAGGCGCGCAAGTTTATCCGCAAAGCCAAGGAACTCGGCTTTACCCCGAAGTTCTGATCCACTCCCCTCCCTCTGCCAACTCCCGTACCTGGCGGTAGGAACGCCGGTGGATGGGACAGGGACCATGGGTGCGGAGAGCGGCGAGGTGTTCGGGAGTCCCATACCCCTTGTGCCGCGCAAAGCCGTACTGCGGGTACCGTTTATGGAAGGCCAGCATGATCTGGTCCCGGTGCACCTTGGCCACAATGGAGGCGGCGGCAATGGAGAAACTCTCCTGCTCTCCCCGGACCAGGGCCTGCTGGGGAAAAGGGAGAGGCAGGGGAGAGCGTCCATCGATGAGGAGGTAGTCGGGGGGAGCGGGTAGGGAGCGGATGGCCAGTTGCATGGCCTTGCGTCCGGCCTGGTAGATGTTGATCCGATCGATCTCCTCCGCCTCCACCAGCCCGATCCCGATGCCCAAGGCTCTGTCCCGAATCTCCCGGGCCAGAGCTTCCCGTTGAGCAGGGGAGAGGAGTTTGGAATCGGCGATGCCAGCGATAGAGGTTCCGGGAGAGAAGACAACCGCTGCCGCCACCACCGGTCCGGCCAGTGGCCCCATCCCGGCCTCATCGACTCCGGCCACGACCCGGTAACCGGCGGCCCAGAGCTGTTCT
>RFHZ01000981.1 GCA_003696125.1 Nitrospinota bacterium | reverse complement strand
GGCCTATACAGAATGGCGACAACGATATGAAACATGGAAAGACTGGTCACGAGCCGAGGCAGAAGCCTGGCAGGAGGAGCAACTGCGCCGGATCATTACCCTGGCCGCTACCCGGGTCCCCTATTATCGAGAGCGGTGGAAGCGGGTAGACTGGAACGCGGTGCATTCGGCGGCCGATCTCCCTCTCCTCCCCTGCCTGGAGAAGCAGGCGATCCGGCAAAACGAGCAGGCCTTTCTGGTGGAAGGCCTGTCCCCTAAATCCCTCTGGATGGATAGAACCAGCGGTTCTACCGGCACCCCGCTTCGTATCTACTGGCCCCTTGCCATGTTTCCCAAGTGGTGGGCCCTGACCGAGGTAATGGTGAGAGGAGTGGCCGGGGTGGGACAGCACATGCCACGAGCCATGCTGGGCGGACGCCCCATTGTAAAGGGAGACACCAGCCGGCCACCGTACTGGCGCTTCAATCGACGCTGGCAGCAGCTCTACCTTTCCAGCTATCATGTATCCCGGGATTCGGCAGCAGGTTATGTGGCCGCCCTCCGTCACTACGGGTCTCAATGGATGACCGGATACGGCTCGGCGATTGCTGCCCTGGCCGAGAGTGCCCTGGAGACGGGGATTCCTCCCCTACCACTTCAGGCCGTGATCGTCAGCGGAGATACCCTCTTCCCCGGCATGCGCTCCAGCATCGAGCGCTTCTTTCAAGGCAAGTGCTTTGATCACTACGGCCAGAGCGAGGGGGTATGCATGGCCATGGAATGTCCCCGGGGACGAATGCATCTCATTCCTGCAACGGGTGTTCTCGAGATTATAAGGGAGGATGGAACCCCGTGTGCCCCAGGGGAAGTAGGGGAGATGGTGGCAACCGGTCTTCTCAACGATGCCATGCCCCTGATCCGCTATCGCCTGGGTGATTATGCTGCCTGGGCGCGGGACCAGGAGTGCCCCTGTGGGAATCGACAGCCGGTCATCACCAAGCTGGAGGGGAGGGTGGATGACTACCTGGTGACCCTGGATGGTCGCAAGATCGGGCGTCTCTCCACCGCGGTCAAACGGAGTCCCACCATCCACTCTGCCCAGATCGTGCAGGATCGACCGGGACATGCCTTCCTGCTTGTCCGTCCTGCCGAGGGGTACCGGTTTGCCGATGCGCTGGCCGTGCGGGACGACATCCTGGAGCGTATCGGGGTGTTCGACTTAGAGATTGTCGAGGTGGCAGAGATCCCCAAAACTTTACGAGGGAAAACCGTGCTGGTCGTGCGTCTTGCCGACCGGCCCCAGATGAGGCCGCGTTATGCCAGGTTACTCAAGCTCTAAGGAAACAGTTGTAGAAGGCTCTTCACCGAAGGAGGAGCGTTCAAGGCCCCTGCAGGGGATACGGGTGCTGGTGGTGACTTCCGGCCATGAGGCCACCGATCCCAGGATCTATAGCAAACAGGCCGTCAGTCTCCAGAATCTAGGAGCCCGGGTGACCGTGGTGGGGAAACTGGAGCAGGGCATCCCGGCAGAGGTGCCTGTCCAGAGGGTCCCTACCCCTTCCTCGCGTCTGGTGCGCTTCCTCTATCAACCCTGGCGTTGCCTCTGGAAGGTACGTCATGCTCCTGCCGATATCATCCACTTTCACGATGCTGAGATGCTCTTACCCCTGCCGCTGGCCAGGCTCTGGTGGTGGCGGAGCCGGTTCGTCTATGATGTGCACGAAGACTTTGCCAACCTCCTGCTGGTGCAGGACTGGTTACCCGCCTGGATCAAGCCGCTGGTCAGGTGGGGAACACAAACCGTGGAAAAGGGGCTGGCAGCCCTTGCCGACGCCATCGTCGGTGTTACTCCTCCCCTGACCGGTAAGTTCCGGAACAGGCAGAAGATCACGGTGTATAATTTCCCGTCGCAGGCGTTTTATACCCAGGCCGGTCAAAGCCAGCGTGCACCCCGCGAGCGGGAGTTTGATCTGGTCCATTTAGGGACGTTGAATAAAAGACGGGCCCTTTTTCTTGCCGAAACCCTGCACCATTTTCATCGACTCCGCCCCGAAGCTCGTTCCCTGGTCGTAGGCGTTTCTCCTGAGATCAGGATGGTGCTGCAGGATCGGCTCCCGTTGCAGACTACCCTGATGGGGAAGACCCGGTATGAACATATCCCGGCGTTGTTAGGGAATGCCAGGGTCGGGTTGGATGTCCATCCCTGGCTAGGAGCGCATCTTACCGTGGCCCTTCCGGTAAAGGTGTGTGAGTACATGGCGGCCGGCTGTGCGGTCGTCTCCTCTACCATGCCGGTCTTGCAGCAATTGCTGGACAAAGTCAGGGTGGATGCTGACTCTATTTTGCTGCTCGCAGGAGAGGAGCCCCGGGAATACGCGCAGGCCATTGTTCGTCTCCTTAAGCGCATCGAGCAGGGGGAGGATCCGGGGGCAAAGCTGCGTGCCACGGCGCTTACCCATCTGGTATGGGAGGGAGAGGTGAAGAAACTGGCTCGCCTTTACCGGCAACTTGGGGAGAAGTAATGCGCTATCTGCTCATCAATGCCGATGGGTACGGGTTTACGGCCGGGATCAACCGGGCCATAGAGGAGTGTATCGCCTTTGGCACGGTCCGCAGCCTCTCTGCCAACGTCAACTGTAGATATGCAGACGATCTGGCCCTTCTCGTCCAGTGCCATCCCGACCTGTCGGTCGGTTGTCATATCAATCCGGTTGTGGGATCTCCGGTCCTGCCTCCGCGAGAGGTCCCTACCCTCATCGATGGCAAGGGGGAGTTTTTCTATAAGGCTTTTGTGCGGCGTTACCTCCGGGGACATATCCGCCGGGAAGAGCTGTACGCAGAGATGCTGGCCCAGGTGGAGAGGACACGGGAATTGGCCGGAGCAGCATTCTCCCATCTCGATTTTCACATGGGACTCCATCGACTGCCCGGCCTGTACACGATCTTTCTCGAGGTGGCCGAGAAGAGCGGGGTGGGAAGGATCCGGACTCACCGTTATCGGGTGGGGATGGAGAGCAGGTTTCCCCGGCTGCGGCATTACCTGCATCTGGGACAGAAGGTGTCGCGGATACCCAAGTTCCTGTGGAACCTCTGGTTACGCCGGAAGGCCCTGGCCCGGCACCTGGCCATGCCGGATCGACGGGTCGAGATCACGCACATGGGATCGCGTGGGGAGGTCATCAATGTGGAGAACTACCTCAGGCTGCTCCAGAACCTCCCCCCTGGTTGCAATGAGTTTGTCGTGCATCCGGGATACGTGGATGAGGAGTTGAGGCGCTGGTCTACCTATCTCGAGTCGCGGCTGCGGGAGCGGGAGGTGCTCCTCGATGTGAGATTCCGCGAGGCGTTGTACGCCTCTGATGTGCAACTGATCGGTTATCGTGATATGCCTAAGTAACTATGACGAGTATTTGAGGAGCTTGATGGGTCAGGAAATCAGTAGGGTCGGCAATAGCTAACAAGGATTAGGCGTTTGCCTGAGATTCTCTTTATGCTTTCTCGCCTCCTGACTTTAGGAGAAGAGAACGGTGGAAGGTAACAACGTTTCCGGTCAGGGCATTTTCGGGTAAAGTTTTGCTCTTCTCTTCCCGATACGTCATGGTGGAGAGCGCTTTTTCCTCCCTGATACCGATGGAAACGCTAGAGTAACCAAGAAAAGCTATTCGCAACGCATTCACTTACTCTTCCGCTTTTACCTTTTCCTCAAGATAGGAGGGAGACCTGTGTCTTATATGCCGTGGAAGATTGGGAAGAAAGAAGAGCGGTACCGTGGTCAGCATCTGGAAGCAGGAGAGGCAAAGAACAAGTCATGGACTCTAATCACCATCGGTGTTCTCCTGGTCTTTTTCATGGGTATGCTTGGTAGCGTAACCGTAGCTCGTGCTGCGGAAGAGTGTGATTACTATGCCTCACCCGATGGGTCGGGGAACGGGCTTTCTCCCTCCACCCCCTTCACCATCAGAGATTTCTGGCCGGTGGCCAGGCCGGGTGATACCCTCTGCCTCTTAGACGGTACCTACAGGGGGGAGAACTCCATGATAACCCCTCCCCAGGGGTTACACGGGACTCCGGATAGACCGATAACGATCAGAGCGTTGAACGATGGGAAGGTGACCATCGATGGTGAACGGGTACGGCGTCCGGTGCGGCTCTACTACAACGACTATTTCATCCTGGAGGGGTTTAATGCCCATAGCAGCAACGCTTCGGTCGTCGAGTTGAGTCGTTCCAACCACAACATTGTGCGACGGGTGGTGGCCTGGGATGCGGCAGATAAAAACACGAATATCTTTGGGATACATGGTGGGAAGTATAACCTGCTTGAGGACTGTGCCGGCTGGGGGGTTGCCCGCAAGATATTCAGTGCTTCTCAGGGAGGCGATCACACCACCATTCGTCGATGCTGGGGGCGCTGGGAGGGTTCGCACGTTACCGGACCCAAGATGACGTACACCCTGGCCTACAATAGCTATTACATGCTGGTCGAGAATTCCATCGGTACCTGGAATGGCGCGAAGATGAAAGAATCCTATACCCTCCTGGGGTACGATGGGAAACCGTGGCTCCGGAACGGTGAAGAGGTTCACTATACCAACTATGCCGTTGATCATCCGTACGGTATCTTTGCCGTAGACCAGATGAGTCCAGGAAAAGATCGCAACGCCCATGCCCGCCTCTTGGGGAGCATCGCTTATGTCTTGGCCGGGGACCGCTATGCACCTTTTCGGGTGATCGGCATGTCGCAGATGGAATCGGTTGAGATGCAGGACGTGGTGGCGTACGTCGATCCATCGCAACGGGGGAAAAGTCCTTTTGCCTTGGGAACGATCAACGGAGGAGGAGCGCGAGACCTGTCTCTCTCTCATGCCATAGGGATCAGCACGAAGAGTAGCTCCTTCCATTCGGATTGGCAGGTCTCGAATTATATGGAAGGGAGTACGATAGGAGAGGTTATCGGGACCGGAGAGAGCATCTTTGACTCTTCGCATGGGGTGAACCTCTGTTACCGGTACCAGGATGGGGTCCTGACCAACGAGCCCCTCTGGCCGTGGCCGATGAACCAGCGAATCATCGAGGCCATGGTGGCCTCGGGGAGAGAACCGGTTGATGTGACCAGGACCATAGAGCAGCTCTTCGGACCGATACCAGATCGCTGTCGGAAAGATACCGCCGCGTCCTTACGACCGACTCCACCACCAGACTTCCAGATCCGACAGGCCTCTTCCCTTCCCTAGTATCCCTCACTTTCGTAAGAACGGAGAGGTCGTAGATATGGCCTCTCCGCCTCTCTGATTGTCGTCTGGCCCTTCACCAGCTCTTCACAAGAACATTATCCTCCCCGTCTAACCAGAGGAACAGGGCACATGCATGATTCTCCCCCCTCTCCCCGTGTCACCGTGATCATCCCTACCCGCAACGAGATCGCCTTCATCGATCGCTGCCTCCGGTCGGTCTTTGCTGCAGATCCGGTACCGGGGGGCATGGAGGTGCTGGTCGTCGATGGAATGTCAGACGACGGTACCCGGCAGCGGCTGGAGGAGTGGTGTCGGCAGCACGCCAGCCTGCGGGTGCTGGACAACCCGCAACGTATCGTCCCTACGGCCATGAATATCGGTAT
>RFHZ01000980.1 GCA_003696125.1 Nitrospinota bacterium | reverse complement strand
TCCCCAAGACCTCGTCCACCAGATGTCCCTGAGACCATGTGTATTAGCTTACCCGGCTCCTGTCGTGTTTGCAATCGAAATTGTCCCTCTCTTCCGCTATTGCCATTTCCCAGAGGTTGTGCTAAGGTGTCGCTAAAAGCAGGAAAGAATGCTGATAAAGGGAATCCCTTGGCTGCCTGTTCTCCCAGGGGAACCGGAAAGAGAGGGGGAAGGCAATGGTGGATGTCCCCAAGAAGCGGGCCTTAATCCTGGCTGGTGGGGGACTCAAGGTCTGCTTTCAGGCCGGGGTGCTCGAGGTCTGGCTCGATGAGGCTGGCCTCTCTTTTGACCATGCCGATGGGACCAGTGGAGGGTGCTTTAACCTGGCCATGTACTGCCAGGGGATGAGCGGGAAGCAGATCGCGGATAACTGGCGGAATCTGGACCCCTTCCTCCCGGTCGATCTCCATTGGGAACACTACTGGAAGCTGATCTATGCCCCCTCCCTTTTCACCTATGACCGCTTCCGCCAGAAAGTGCTCCCCTTCTGGGGCATCGATTGGGACCAGATCAACCGCTCACCCCGGCTGGGCACGTTCAACGTCTACAACTTCTCGACCAAGCAACTGGAGGTCAAGACCAATGCGGAGATGACCGAAGACCTGCTCATCGCCAGCGTCTCCCTCCCCATCTGGTTTCCCCCGGTGCGCATCAATGGCCAGACCTATTTCGATGCGGTCTTCATCACCGATGCCAACGTGGAGGAGGCGATCCGGCGCGGGGCAGATGAGATCTGGGTGATCTGGACGGTCAGCACCAGAGACGAGTGGCAGGATGGGTTTGTGGCCCAGTACTTCCAGATCATTGAGACGGTGGCGGATACGAACTTCTTCACCATCTGGAGACGGATCGCAGAGAACAACCGGGCGATTGCGGCCGGGCAGGCCGGGGAGTTTGGTCGCCATATCGAGCAAAGACTCCTTAAAGCCGAGGTGCCGGTGCACTATCTGCTTAATCTCTCTAAAGACCGGATGGTTGAGGCGGTGAATCTCGGGGTAAAGATGGCGCGGGAGTGGTGCCGGGAACACCAGATCCCGCTCACCGATCGTCCTGAACCCCCGATCGATATCCACACCGTCGAGACCAGGCTGGCCTTCACCGAGGAGATGAAGGGGTACCTCATGCCGGGAGCAACAGAGTGTGAGAGCGGATGGCAACAGGGGAAGAGAGAGGATCGTTTCCTCATGTTCCACCTGACCATTACCATTGATGGGGTCAACCGTTTCGTGACCCGACCGGAACACGAGGCCCGGGCCGAGGGATGGATCCGCTACGATCTGCTGGGCGGACAGCTCCCCGTTGAGCGGGGAATCTTTAACCTCTTTGTCCACCAGGACGATCCCACCCGGAAGGAGATGCGCTACCGCCTCTTCTTCCGGGATGGAGCAGGAAACCCCTATACCCTCTCCGGGTACAAGGACATCCATGACGATCCGGGCTGGGATATCTGGAGTGATACCACCAC
>RFHZ01000979.1 GCA_003696125.1 Nitrospinota bacterium | reverse complement strand
GTACCGGTCTGGTGCGGCGGGATGCTGGAGACCGGTATCGGCCGGGCCTTCAACATTGCCCTGGCCTCCCTGCCCAACTTCACCCTGCCGGCGGACATGTCACCGGCCAAGATCTTCTACCAGGAGGATCTGATCGACCCGACCTATGACATCGATGCCGAGGGGTACATCGCCGTCCCCCAGACC
This sequence comes from Nitrospinota bacterium, assembly GCA_003696125.1. Lineage (GTDB taxonomy): Bacteria > Tectomicrobia > Entotheonellia > J063 > J063 > J063. The sequence goes on along the minus strand of RFHZ01000979.1, from coordinate 1,281 downwards.
CCTGGACTCGGGTACCCGATCGCCGAGGAGCGGATTGCACGCTACACCGTAGCCGAGCAGGTCATTACCTGAAGGAAGGGGGGAAAGGGGATCAGCGTGTTCTGCGCTCCAGGCCTCCTATCTCCTCTACTACCTGCTCGATCACCCGTACCCGCTGCGTAAAGGTGTGATCGCGCAGTACCCGCTGGCGCGCTGCTTCCCCTATCTTTTGACACTCTGCCGGGGTGAGCCGGTCGAGTAGCTGGCAGACCTGGTCCGGCGTGTGCACGATACGGATTTCCCTGGGGGGACAGAAGTAGTCTGTAAGCCCTTCCCAGGAGTCGGTGAGGATACAGGCGCCACAGGCAGCAGCCTCGAAGAGCCGGGAAGAGGGAGCGTACCCGTAGCGTGCCATGCCGGTACGGGTCAGATTGAGCACAAGACGGGCACTGCTGTAAAGGGTGGGGAGTTGGGCAGGCGGAATCGAGCCGGGGTAGCGGACGTTGGGAGGAAGGGAGACCCCTTTCCAGCCTGCACCGGCCAGGAGAAAGCGGTACCTTCTCCGCTGTTCGGCAACGGCAAAGAAGAGGCGCTTGACCTGGGCCATCCTGTCCGGCAGGTGGTTCCCCACAAAGAGGAGATCACAGGCCCAGGAGGGGTCTGGAGGCTGGGGGGCAAAGGCGTGGGGATCCACACCGCTGGCAGAGAAATAGACCCGTTGCGCCCCCAGCCTGCGGTATTCCTCTCCGGCCCGCGCTCCCCCGGCCAGGAGGAGCACGCCGTCGAAGCGGGGAACCAGCCGCCACCAGTAGTGGGCCGGGTCCTGCAAGACAGGGGGGAGGAGGACCGGGGCATCTCCATCGACCCAGAGGAGGATCTGGTGCGGGAGGCGACGGGCAAGGAGTCCTTCCTCGATCTCCTGATCCCGGCTCCCGCACGCGGTGAATTTGAGGATCACCCTGTAAGGGGCGAGCGAGGAGAGGAGGGGAGAGAGCGGCTCCTCCCGGTGATAGAAACGCACGGTGATGCCACCGGCCCAGTCGATCCGGGTATTCCTCCTTGACGGCCAGGAGGTTTCTTCCCAAAAGCAGACCTCCCAGCCCTGCCGGTGCAGGGCGCGGCAGAGTCCCTGGAAGAAGGTCGTGGCCCCGTTGGCATAGGCAGAGGTGAGTGACGAACCGAAGATGGCAAGCTTCATAACAACCGCTCCGCAGAGAGGGTAAGCATGTCCACCATCACGTTCCCCGTGCAGAAACGCCTGGCCCTTTATCATATCGGCCTGATCATTTTACTCTCCTCTCT
>RFHZ01000978.1 GCA_003696125.1 Nitrospinota bacterium | reverse complement strand
CGTTGCAGTTCGTCCCATATACGGGCGATCTGGGTATCCAGGTGGCGGATGGCCTGGTGCAGTTTTTCGGCGGTGAGAGAAAAGGCGTGCAGGCTCTTATCCGGTTCGGAGAGCCAGAGGATGGTGAGGTCAGGCCGGAGTTCGGGGAGCACGAAGTCGAGGAAGAGGGTGATGGCGTGTTCATTACGTTGGATGTTGGGGGCGGCTTCTGGGGGAAAGGGTCCCCAGCGCCTGGTAAGGGTTGTGGTAAAATCGGCCGGAAGGGTTACTACCGGGTTGATCAGGATCCCGTTATGCTCTTCGACCCGGTGATGGAGGAGGAAGGCCGAGCCTCCGGAGCCGGTGCTGATCACGGCGGTACGTTTTCCCGCTGCTGCCAGGTACTCCCCGATGTCCGGGACGCGCAGCAGGGGTCCGGCCGGTGAATGATGCCACTGGTAGAGTGAGGGATAGTCACCGGTAGAGATCACGGTGTGGGGGTTGATCTCTGGCACGTAGACCGCATTGCCCATCAGGCCGTGTTTGTGGGGATAGACCCCGGTGATCACGCTGGAGACATTGACACGCGTCATGCTGGGGAAGACGGCGTGATGATCGGCGCAGACCGTCCCTTCTCCTGCCAGGCGACACAGGGTAGGGGTCAGGGTTGGGGAGACGAAGTCTGGGCGCAGTCCATCGCAGACGATGAGGACAACTCGTTCCGCTTTTCCCGTCGGTATTGTCATAGGGTACTCCTTTTGCTGGCATCTCTCCACGACCGGGGTTGTTGCGGCGGTAAGCTCCTGGACATCATGCCACAGATGGCGGCAGATGGCAACGCTATTTTGAGGGGAGGGGGACTTCCCTTGTCTTCGCCACCCCTGTATGGTACCATGCCTGAGGGAGGAAGAGCGGTTTTATCCAGGGAGTCGACCAGGATTCCAGCCGGGAGGAGAGACAGGGGTTTGGGGGTGTTTTTTTGGTGTTCCCGGTGGTGGAGTCCTGGTGGCTGTGAGAACTTGGTGAGGGGTTATGAGCAGGACAAGGT
>RFHZ01000977.1 GCA_003696125.1 Nitrospinota bacterium | reverse complement strand
GCCCAGTCCCTGATCCTGTTTCGTATCGTGCAGGGGATAGGAGGAGGACCCCTGCAGCCGCTCTCCCTGGCCATCCTGTACGAGAGCTTTCCGCCTCAGCAACGGGGAATGGCCGTGGGCATGTTCAATGTGGCAACAGCTTTTGGGCTGGCCATCGGGCGCATTGTGGGCGGGTACCTGATCGAAACGGAGAGCTGGCGGGCCACCTTCTACGTCAGTGTCCCCTTTGGCGTCATCGGCCTGTTCATGGCCTTCCTCCTCATCCCCCGCCTCACCGACCAGAGCAGGCGTCCCATCGACTTTCTCGGGCTGATCAGCATGGCCACCTTCCTGATCAGCTTCCTGCTGGCCTTGACCCAGGGGAGACAGGAGGGGTGGGGTTCGGCCTATATCCTGACCCTGTTCGGCCTGGCCCTCTTCGCCTTCCTGCTGTTTATCCTGGTGGAATGCTCCCTCACCACCCCGCTGGTGGACCTGCGACTCTACCGCAACCCGAACTTCGCCATCGGCTGCCTGGTCAATTTCCTCAATACCATGGTCTTTCAAGGCCTGACCTTTCTCATCGCTCTCTTCCTGCAGCGGGTGCTCCCCTACAATCCCTGGCAGGTCGGGTTACTCATGCTCCCGAACAGCATCGCCTTTGGGGTCTTTTCCCTCCTCTCCGGCCGTCTCTCCGATCTGATCGATCCGCGCTGGGCCATGGTCCTGGGATTTACCACCTTTGCCCTGGGGTACTACGGGTTTTCCTATATGACCGTCTGGACCACCACCGGGACCATCATCTTCCTGCTCCTGATCCGCAGCATCAGCTACGGCTGGACCAATTCCCCCAACATCTACGCCTCCATGCAGGGACTCCCGGAAGAGATGGTCAAGATGGCGGCAGGACTGTACAACCTGGTGCGGGGAATCTCCGGTACCTTCGGGGTTGCCCTCTGCGCCACCTTCCTGGAAAAACGTCGTGACGTGCACGCCATCTTTCTCGGTCAGGCCCAGGACGGCACCACGCCGGTTCTGGAGGACACGGCCAGCGGGTTACACTGGCTGCTCTGGCAGGCCGGGGAAACAGGGGAGATGATCCGGGTCAAGACGACCGCCCTTTTGCATTCCCTGGTCGTACGAGAAGCGACCATTCAGGCCTATCACGCCCTCTTCCTCACCGGTGCCCTCCTCTCT
>RFHZ01000976.1 GCA_003696125.1 Nitrospinota bacterium | reverse complement strand
TTACTCATCACTCGTTACTCATTACTCATCACTCATTACTCGTTACTCATTACTCATTACTCATCACTCGTTACTCATCACTCGTTACTCATTACTCATTATTTGCGTTCTCAGCCCTCTCTGCAGTTACTCTGAAGGAAGGCGAGGGATGGTATGTGGTCTCACCAGATATGGCACAGGTTGAGGAAGAGCCCGAGTGCCCTGCTCGGTCTGGTCATGCTCCTGACCCTGATCACGACGGCCCTTCTGGCTCCCTGGCTCGCCCCTCATGATCCTTACCGGGTCCATACCCGGCAGAGCCTGCAACCTCCCCGCTGGAACCATCCCTTTGGTACAGACTGGCTGGGCAGGGATGTCTTGAGCCGGGTGATCTACGGTGCCCGGGTATCGCTACAGGTAGGCTTGCTGGTGGAAGCCTTTGCCGTAGTCATCGGCGTATCGCTGGGCACACTGGCCGGATTCTACGGCGGAAAGGTCGATACCCTCCTGATGCGGATCACCGATACCTTCATGGCCTTCCCCTCCCTGGTCCTGGCCATCGCGCTGATGGCCGTGTTCCAGCAACCCGGTCTCTTCAACGTCATCGTGGTCCTCAGCATCCTGCAGTGGACACCGATTGCCCGGGTGGTGCGGGGTGAGGTACTCTCCCTCAAGGAACGGGATTTTGTCCAGGCGGTACGGGCCACCGGTGCCAGCGATCTCCGTGTCCTGGTCAGGCACGTCTTGCCGAACTGCTTTGCACCGGTCATCGTCACCGCCACCATCGGCATTGCCGGGAACATCCTCTCCGAAGCCGGGCTCAGCTTCCTCGGCTTCGGCACCCAGCCCCCTACGGTGAGCTGGGGAACCATGCTGGCCCAGGGACGGAACTACCTCACGGTCAAGCCCTGGGTCTGCGTCTTCCCCGGTCTGGCCCTCATGCTGACCGTACTCGGGTTCAATCTGCTGGGAGATGGCCTGCGCGATCTCCTCGATCCCCGGCTCCGCACCTGAAGACCTGACTCAAAACCCGACCGCATAGCCATCCCGCCGCGGATCGGCTCCTCCCTGCCACACACCCGATTCCGGATCACGCCAGATCCCCTGTCCTCCCCCAACCGTCCACGACCATTCATCGATCACCTCCACCTGATGTCCCAGTTCCTGTAAGGCTTTACGTACCTCGATGGGAAAGCGACGCTCCATCTGGACGCGTCGTCCTTCGTAGTACCGGAAACGGGGAGCCTCTATCGCCTCCTGAATGTTCATCCCAAAGTCGAGGAGGTTGAGGAGCATCTGCACCGTGGTCTGCAAGATCCCATAGCTGCCCGGCGTTCCCAGGCTCAAGAGAAAAGCGTTTTTGTGCAGTACCTGCATCGGGGCCACACAGAAATCGACCCGTTTCCAGGGAGCGATCAGGTTGGGACTGTCACTGTCCGGATCGATCTCAAACCAGTAGGCCATGTTGTTCAGAAAGATCCCGCTATCCCCCAGCAGGACACCGCAGCCGAACGCATTCCCCAGCGTCTGCGTGATCGTGACCACGTTGCCCTCTCCATCGGCAGCGGCAAGGTGGGTGGTCAGCCCGGCCGTGTACTCTTCTGGGATACCGGACCGGAGGGATTCAGGAGCCGGTTCACGACTGTACCGCTCCCCGGAGACCACCGAAGCCTGCTGCCAGTCGATCCGTCTCTGCTGGCTGAGGGCGTACTCCTTGGAGAGGAGACCACGCAGCGGAATGGAGGTGTGGTCAGGATCACCGGCGTACCTGATCCGATCGGTCACACTCAGCTTGATCGCCTCCATGAGGAGGTGGAGTAGGCGGGGAGAGCCGTACCCCAGGGAAGAGAGATCGAACTGTTCCAGGATATTGAGGGTAGCCAGCATCTGGAAAGCACTCGAGTTGGGGGGAGGCACATGGACATGGTAGCCACGATACGTGGTCGTGATCGGTTCCTCCCACCTGGCCTCATAATCGGCCAGATCCTGCAAGGTGAGGAGTCCATCCTGCTCCTGCACGAAGCGCACCATCCTCTCTGCCAGCTCTCCCCGATAGAAAACCTCCTTTCCCCCTTCGGCAATGAGGCGAAGGCTTTGGGCCAGGGCAGGCTGCGACAAGAGACTGCCCGGACGGGGGGCTTTCCCGTTGGGGAGAAAAACCTGTGCCGAGGTGGGAAAGCGAGAGAGGAGGGGGATGTTCTCCTTGATGAAGCGATGATTCTTATAACTCACCGGTGCTCCGTGCTCGGCATAGGTGATTGCCGGGGCCAGGACTCTGCTCCGTTCCATGCTCCCGTACGTCTCGAGGAGGGTGAGCCAGCCGGCCACGTTGCCGGGTACTAAAGGAGAGCGGAGGCCCACCTGCTTGGTTTCCGGCGTGTACCGGTCCGGAGTGGCCGCATAGGGGGCACGTCCACTGAAATTCAACACCCGGATCTGACCTTCCCGGGCCAGGTAGCAGAGGAGAACCCCGATCCCTCCCACCCCAGACATGTACGGTTCCACCACATTGAGGGTGGCAGCGGCAGCCACGGCCGCATCAATGGCATTCCCACCCTCCAAGAGCATCCGGAGTCCGGCCTGCGAGGCAAGGGGATGGGCGGTGGCGACCATCCCCTGCTTTCCCATGACTACCGGACGATGCGCCTGATAGAGCTGGTTGCTTTGCTTCATTTTTTTCTCTCTCCTTCAGCCTGTTTTCTTTACGTTGTCCCTCTGACACCAGCTTGCAAGCGCTGGGGATTGAGGGAGAAAGCCTCAGGTCCGGCATTCCCCAGTTCTGACCTCCCCTCTCATGGCAGATCTTTTCTCCCCTCACTCTTGTCTGCACCCGAAGCAACCGTGTACGGAGGTTGATGGCTGCACCCCATTTTGCCTGTGTGTAACAAAAAAGTAAAGCATAAAGAGCTCTAAAAACATCACAATAAGAAAAAGAAACTCGTTTAAAAACCTTTTAAGAAAATTCATGCCTTGCCGATAGAACAAGCGGGAAGGCATTGGGCCTTGTCAAAGAGGAGAACGGGAATCGGGAAGGTCATAGGGAAAAGCATGATCTTGTTCATACAGGTGAAAAGATGGGAACAGAGAGGAACAGCAATCTATCATGTGTTATCGTGTACCTCATCCTTACCTTACTCTTAACCGTCCCGGCGGTGCAGGGAGGGGTACGTAACCCGCATCGTTTTCCAGAGAAAGGGTGTGCCAGATGCCATCGCACAGTTCCCAATGGGGAGCAATCCGCCTGGACTCTGGTGGCTCCTGAAACGCAACTCTGTACAGGCTGCCATCGTTCCATCGACCTCTCCTTATCCCACCCAGTAGGCATCCGGCCCGTTTCGGTCCGGGTCCCTGTCGACATGCCCCTCTCTCCTGAAGGTTTCATTACCTGCTCCACCTGCCACGATGTCCACGCCCTAACCCCCACCCCCTGGGGAAATCCCTATCTGCTACGGCACCAGGAGTCGGGGGTATATTTCTGTACCCTCTGTCATCGTAGCCGTCTCCGCAGGGTCGGGACACATGCCGAAGCGCTCCAGAAGGCTCACTTCAAGGTGCAAAGTTTCCCCGGCTCCAGCATGATCGATCCGGTATCGAGGGAGTGCCTGTCCTGTCATGACGGTGCCATAGCCCGATTTCCCGTTGTCAGTGTCGGCCTATGGCGGTACGCCTCTTTTAGCGGGACAAATCTCGGTCGCCATCCGATCGGAATAGACTACGAGGAGACCAGGAGGCGCCGCGGGAGACTCCGCCCTGTTTTTACCCTTGACAAGCGGATAAAACTGATTCAAGGTAAGGTGAGCTGTGTCTCCTGTCACGAGCCTTTTTCCGAGCGGAACAATGGTCTGGTGATGGATAACTGGGGCAGCAGATTGTGCCTGGAGTGCCATCAGAAGTAGGAGAGGCACAAGGGAACAGAGATAGGGTGGGGGAGATTTTTTCCGACCTGTAGGAGCGGTTTTAACCGTGACTCTAGAGGAGATTGTCTGGTCCTGTAATCGCGCATGCATTTGCCTCCTGCAGGAAGAGGGGGAATCTCCGTCGTTTGTTTCCAGCCCAGATGGTATCACGACAGAGCTATCAAGTTGAATATTATCAGGAGGAGGGGGAGAGTGAGTAAGGTAAGAGGGGGAAAAGCGGTTATCGAGCTGCTCAAAGCAGAAGGGGTACGTCACATCTTTGGTATTGTCGGCTCAAGTTTCCTCGATATCCTCGATGTGCTCTATGATGATACCAGTGTAACCTATATCAATGTGCGACACGAACAGGGAGCCGCCTTCATGGCTGATGGCCTGGCCCGGGTCACCGGACGGCCAGCCGTGTGCCTGGTGACCAGTGGTCCGGGAGCGACCAATCTGCTCACCGGGATAGCCGGAGCGTACGTGGCCCACTCTCCGGTCGTGGCCATTGCCGGTGGACCCCTGAGCGCCAACTACCAGCGAGACGCCTTTCAGGAACTCGATCTGGTCAACATCTTCCGGCCGGTAACCAAGCATTCACTCCTGGTGAACAGACCAGAGCGGATACCGGAGATCCTGCGCTTCGCCTTCCGCACAGCCATGAGTGGTCGCAAAGGACCGGTCTTCCTCGATATTCCCCGCGACATGGTGCACAACCAGGAGGTGGAGATGGACCCGCTGCCACCCGAACGGTATCGTCCTTCTCATCCCCGTCCTCCCCATCCAGAAGCGCTGCGAGAGCTTGTGCGCCTGTTACGAGAAGCAGAACGACCTCTTCTCCTGGTGGGAGGTGGGGTCACCTGGGCTGGGGCCAACGATCTGGTGGTGCAACTGAGTGAGCAACTCGCCCTCCCCATGATCACGGCGTATGGACGCAACGACGCCGTCCCCAACCACCATCCCCGCTATATCGGTCCCCTGGGTCGGGCCGGGTCCCCAGAGGCGGCCCAGGCCTGTCGTCGTGCCGATCTCCTGCTGGTCATCGGTTCCCGGCTGGGGCACTTCACCACTTTTTACGATGACCGCTATATTCAACCCGGCACCCGCATCATCCAGATCGATGTCGAGAGCAGGGATATCGGTCGTCTCTATCCGGTCGCGCTGGGCATCGAGGCAGATGCCAGAGAAACGCTACAGGCCTTGTTGCCCCTCCTTGCGCAGGAGGCGGTTCCCCCGTCTTCTATTGCCTGGCAGCAGGAGACAGAGGCTCTCCGCCGGGAGCGCCAGGCCCGCCTGCAGGCAGAAGCACAGCTCACCGCCACGCCTATCAAACCGCAACGCATCTATGCCGAGCTGCGTCGTGTCCTCCCGCCGGAGACCAAGATTGCCCTCGATGCCGGTGCGGCCCCGGCTTATGGGTACGACCGTCTCCACTTCTCCTTACCCCGCACCTTCTTTACCCCGCTCGACCTTGGCTGCCTGGGCTTTGCCTTCCCGGTCGCCTTAGGGGTCAAGCTCGGTGCTCCGGATTCGCCGGTCATAGCCATCCATGGGGATGGTGGATTCTTGATGAACGCGCAGGAGTTGGAGACCGCGGTGCGTCACCGGATCAACGTGGTCACCATCGTCATGAACAACAACTGCTGGGGCTCGGAGAAGGCGTACCAGAAGTATTTCTACCAGGCCCGGTATGTGGGAGCGGATATCGGCAATCCCCGCTACGACCGGTACGCCGAACTCTTCGGTGCGCAGGGGTACTATGTGGAGCATCCGGATCAGATCGGTGATACGGTCAACGCCGCCTTGCAGTGCGATAAACCGGCCATCATCGAGATCCCGATCGATCCGGAGGAGTTCCCACCCCCGGCAACCGCGGTGCGCAGGTAAGGTTACCGGCAGACTCATTATAAGAGACTATCTGAAAAAATCGAAAATCTGGTATACTTGGGATCACATTATGGCCTAGAGGACAGAGCTATTCAGGCGTTACCTCTATCACCCGACAGTTCTTGAAGCACCGGAGAACAGGGAACATGAAGGTAAGCCAAAGAGGATCGAGGTTTGAGGGAATGAGGTGGTGAGCGTGGTACCATTGGACTCTGCCAGGCACAGCGGTTAGGGAGAGAGTATGAAATTCACACGGATTACAGTGAATCCTAAGCAGATGGGAGGTGTACCCTGCATCCGGGGCCTGCGCATCCCTGTGGCCACGGTGGTGGGCATGGTCGCCGACGGTATGACAGAGGAGGAAATCTTGGCCGCGTATCCTGATCTGGAGCGTGAAGACATCCGTGAGGCACTTCGGTACGCCGCAGAAGCGGTGCGTGAGCGCGAGCTGCCGCTGGTTATCCCATGAGATTCCTGGTGGATAATGCGTTATCGCCAAAGTTTGCCGAGGCGTTGCGGCAGGCGAGTCACGATGCGGTGCATGTGCGGGATTATGGTCTACAGGCCGCCGAGGATGAAATCATCTTCGAGTGTGCGATCAGGGAGGAACGAGTCATCGTTTCTGCCGACACAGATTTCGGAACACTGCTTGCCCAAAAGGGGGCACGAAAGCCATCGGTAATACTTTTTCGCAGAACTTCGGGTCGTCGACCTGTCGCTCAGGCAGCCCTGTTGCTAGCCAATTTACCGAATATTGCAGAGGTGGTTGAACAGGGTAGTGTGGTGATTCTCGAAGAGAGCCGGATCCGGATTCGTCCATTGCCCATCGGAGGAGGAGAGAGTTGATCAATCCTCAACAGCCATCGCCCTGAGCGCCGGATCATTCTCGCTCAACGCCTGTCCCTCGGGAAGCTCCATCTCGAACCGCACACAGCTATGGCAATGATTCTCACAAAGCCTGGTAACCAGAGTAAAACCCTGGAAATCGTAGCAACGCCACGCATATTACTCTGACTACCCTGGCCTACGGCTCTGTCGTAAAACCGGCCTGGACGAAATGGTGATCAAAAGCAAAGGCCGTGGTGATGCCGAACCGCTGCATCACCACGAAAGAGATACAATCCGTGAACGAGTAGTCTTTGTCGTGATGTCGCAAGAAGTATGCCCATCCCTCGTAGAATAACGCCTCATCGACGTGGATCAATTGCGTTGATGGGCTGTGCAAGAGGCTGGAGCCCACTTGCACCGCCTTCGCATGATAGCCCCGGCTGTTGAAAAAGGTCACCACCTCATCGAAGACATAGGAGGTAGTCACCAAGGATGGTAGCGCGGCTGTCACACGTTGCCAGTGCTCCACGGCTGCTTGATGATACTGATCATTAGCGATTTCGAGCGCGAGCAGATAGCCTGTGTCCACGAATACGGCATTCATCAGTCGTAGAGGTAGCGATCATGGTTGATGGAGGCGTCATCCACATCGACGGTGATCGGCTGTTTTCCCAGCATAAATATCGGGTCAGTAGCGCTGACAGGTACGAGGATGATGACGTTTTGCACTTTGTGGATCTCGACCTCCTCGATGCCTTCAAGGAGGTTTTTAGGGATGAGCACGCCCTGATCTGTAACTTTCGTTCTCATCGTAAGCTCCAAGCAACAGTGTCGCGTACCTCAATGATGAGGCATGGACAAGAGTGTCGAACCGATAAGACTCACGTTGCTGGTTCTCCATCGCGCCTCACGGCCTGCCTGAGCTGTGGGCACCGCAGGCAAGCGAGAGCTTTATCGATCTGTTAGATCCCTCCCCTCGCCAGGCTCCCTTTCCTCAATCTCAAGCTTCAAGCCCAACTAAGGAAGGTGACCGGCAGCTCGCTACAAGACACGATGGCCGGCAACCGTCTTCCCCTGTTCCACCGCCTCCAGGAAGTCGAGCACCGCCTGGTTGAACGCCTCTGGCCGGGCATTGACCGAGTCGTGCGGTGCGTTCTGGATGGAGACGAAGTGAGAATGGGGCAGGTGTTGATGCAGCAGTTCTGCTCCCCGGTGCATCACGTCTTCGGTCCCGGCAATGATGGCTACCGGCATGGTGAGGGAACGGGCCGCCTCCTTTAGCCAGGGTTCGCGCCAGGGGAGGGCTTCCCCCACACCGAAATAGCCGTTCAGCGGCTGATGGGCGTACCGCTCGATATAGGCC
>RFHZ01000975.1 GCA_003696125.1 Nitrospinota bacterium | reverse complement strand
CCGGCGAGAGATCCTGGGGGTAGCCGGGGTGGCCGGCAACGGGCAGCGGGAACTGGGCGAGGTGCTGGCCGGTCTCCGGCCGGCGACCGGTGGCCAGGTTTTGGTGCAGGGACGGGATCTGACCAACGCCTCCCCGGCAGAGATCATCCGGCAGGGGGTGAGTCTCATCCCGGAAGACCGGCTGGAGATGGGGCTGGTTGCAGAGGCGAGCGTCCTGGATAACCTGCTCCTGAAGTCGTACCGCACCCCGGCCATGACGCGGGGACCGTTCCTGAACTACCAGGCCGCCCGGCAGGAGGCACAGCAGCTCCTGTCCACCTTTCAGATCGATGCCCCCCACCTGAACCTGCCGGTACAGGCACTCTCCGGCGGCAACCTGCAACGCCTGCTGCTCGGCCGGGAGCTGTCCACCCATCCGGTGCTCCTCCTCGCCTTTCACCCCACGCGAGGACTGGATGTGGCAGCGACAGAGGCGGTGCACCGGCTCCTGTTGCGACAACGAGAGGAGGGAGCGGCCATTCTCCTGATCTCGGAAGATCTGGAGGAGATCCTGACCCTTGCGGATCGGATTGCGGTCATGTACCGGGGGGAGGTGGTCGGCCTGGTGCGACCGGAAGAGACCAGTGGTGAGGAGCTGGGGTTTTTGATGACAGGAGGGCAGATACCTCAAGACTCTCCAGCGTCGGAGGGATAAGGGATGGGTGTCCGGCTGACTTTACAGAAACGGGTGGAACCGTCTCCCTGGCTACCCCCTCTCCTACCCCTCCTCTCCATCCTCCTGGCCCTGCTCCTGGGAGCAGGGGTCCTCTCCCTGGCCCATACCGATCCCTGGGAGGCGTACCGGGAGATGGTGGTCGGTGCTTTTGGCGACCTGTACGCCCTGTCAGAAACCCTGGTAAAGGCCACCCCCCTGGTACTGACCGGTCTGGGAGTGGCTCTGGCCTTTCGCATGCGTTTCTGGAACATCGGAGCAGAAGGGCAGCTCTACATGGGAGCCATGGGAGCGACCTGGGTGGCCCTCTCCTATACTGATCTCCCTGCTCCTCTTCTCCAGGCGCTGATGCTCCTGGTAGGGGG